>JASLXW010000029.1 GCA_030740135.1 Nitrospinota bacterium | reverse complement strand
ACTGCCTCTGGGCAACCCTGAAATTTGGGACATCGAGGAGCAGAGACTAACTCAAAAAGTGGTACAACTTTAGGGGGAAGGGCAGTGACCGAGGGCCTGCTACCGGGGAAGCTCATCGCGCCGGGCAATGAGCTTCCCGTCTTCGAGACGCCCATCGGCAACATCGGGACGATCATCTGCGGAGAGCTCTGGTGGCCCGAGATGAGCCGCGTCCTCGCCCTGAAGGGAGCGGACATCATCGTCGCGCCCATCGGGGGCGTGCTGTACGAGATTCGGGAGGCTTGGCGGAACATCGTCTGGGCGCGCGCCAGCGAGAACCTCTGCCACGTCATGGTGACTCAGAACCTGTTCGGCATGGAGGAAGGGCTGGCCGTCATCGCCGCCCCGGAGGGAATCCTCGCCGAGAGCGGCCGGCCGGGCATCATCTACGCAACGTTGGACCTGGACCGTTTGAAGTGGCTCCGGGAAACGGAGGAAAGCCTGAGTCTGCCCAAACCCTACCGGACGATTCCCGGGGTGTTCAAAGACCGCCGTCCGGAGCTTTATGGGGAGATCACAAAACCCAACCCCGTCGACCGGGATTACCTTTATTTTTTGAACAAGGGTAATAAGGAAACCTGAGATCCGGCCGGCCCGTCCCTGAAGACGGCCCGTCGAGGTTGCGGGGAAAATTTGGTGGGGCGTAGTGGATTTGAACCACTGACATCTGCCGTGTGAGGACAGCGCTCTGCCGCTGAGCTAACGCCCCTCCGAATCCGGGTCCTTGGGGGGATGACTAAGATAGGAATCGGCCCGGTTTCTGTCAACGGCGTCCGGGTCGGCGGAGATGGTCTCCCCCATGAACTTCCACCGCCGGACCACCCGCACGGTGAGCGCCAGGGCCCCCGCCGCGGCCAGGAGAGAGAAGGGAAAGGCCAGGACGCCCGTCATGGCCCGCCCCGCCTCCGCGCTTCCCAGCCACCGGTCGGCCGAATCGTAGGCCAGGAACACCGCGACGGTCCACGCGCCCAGGCAAAGGGGCAAGGCGGCCACTCGGCGCAGTCCCGCCTGAATCGCGGCCCTCGCCCCCGACTTGTTCCGCACGATCTCCCGGGCCGCCCAAATCAGCCATTTCACCGGGGTTAATGCGGTGTCCGGCTCCGGCGCCTTTTTTTCAGCGGGCGTCAATCATCCGGTTCCTTTTCCTCGTCCGGCCGCCCCCCCCTCCCTCCCTCCCTCCCTTTCCCTGAAGGTTTCCGAGGGGTTGGCCGGGTTCCCGGCTCCCCTCATTGTAGAACAAAATGGGGTTTTCCGCCGTCAAGAAGCAGCCGTCGCCTCGGCGGTGGCGCGCCCCCCTCGGGCCATGCATAATAAGAAATTCCCGCCGGGAATCCCGGCCCTCCGCCGGCCGGGCCCGGGCGGAGAGACCCTCAACCTGGGGAGTTGTCTTGAAGACCCTCGAAGGCATCCGCGTCCTGGATTTTTGCCGGGTCCTGGCCGGCCCCTACAGCACCATGATCCTGGCCGACCTGGGGGCCGAAGTCATCAAAGTCGAGCGGCCGGGAAGCGGAGATTTCTCCCGCGGCTCCGGCCCCTTCGTGAAGGAGCGGAGCGCCTATTTCATGAGCATCAACCGGGGGAAGAAGAGCGTCACCCTGGATCTGAAGCGGCCCGAGGGGCGGGACATCGCCCTCCGGTTGGCCGACGAATGCGACATCGCGATCGAAAACTTCCGGCCGGGCGTGATGGAGCGCCTGGGCCTCGGGGCGGAGACGCTCCGGGAAAGAAACCCCCGGCTCATCTACGCCTCCGTCACCGGGTTCGGTCAGTCCGGGCCCTACGCCGAGCGGCCCGCCTACGACTTGATTGTCCAGGCCATGGGCGGACTGATGAGCATCACCGGCGCCCCCGGCGGACCGCCCATCCGGGCGGGCTACTCCATCGGCGACCTGGGGGCCGCCGTCTGGACGGCGGTCGGGATGTTGGCCGCCTTGTTCGAGCGGGAGCGGAGCGGCGTCGGGCAGCGCCTGGACATCAGCATGCTGGACAGCCAGGTCGCCTTGTGCGAAAACGCCATCGCCCGGTATTTCGCCACGGACGAGATCCCCGAACCCATCGGCTCCCGGCATCCCCTTTCCGCGCCTTTCCAGGCCTATCCCACCAGGGACGGCCACGTCGTGGTGGCGATTGTCCAGAACGAGGAGTGGAAGCGTTTGTGCCGCGAGCTGAAGCTGGACGACTTCGCCCGGGATCCCCGGCTCCAGACGCGGGAGGGTCGTTACCGGAATCAGGCGGTTATGGAGGGGCCCCTCACCGCGCTGTTTCAGACTCGGACCACGGCGGAATGGCTGGATTGCCTGACCGGCATCGGCATTCCCTGCGGCCCCGTGCACACCATCGACCAGGTGGTCGCCGACCCCCAGGTCCGCCACCGGAACATGATCGTGGAGCGGGAACAGGAGGGGATCGGTCCTTTTCCGTTCGTCAACTCCCCTGTCCGCCTGGATCGGACGCCGCCGGACATCGAGCGCGGCGCGCCCGCCCTGGGGGAGCACACCGATGCGATTCTTGGCGGCCTCCTGGGCATCCGGGGGGATGAGATCCGCGAATTGAGAGAGCGCGGCGTCCTCTGAGGGCGATCCGGGGGAAAATATCCTTGCGGCTCCCCGCCTTTCCTCCGACTCGCGTTTCCCGGCGGGTCGCGGCGGATTTTGGTTGATGGCCCGACCCCAATTTGATACGATTCCGGGTGTGAAAAGCGGCTTGCCGGCGGACCTCGGACTCCCGGGGACAGAAACGGCCCCTTCCGTTTTGGAACATTCCTCTCCATTGGCCGACTCCAGAGACGGCATCGTCAGGATTTGTCACATCATCACCCGGCTGGATCGGGGGGGATCTTCGGACAACACCCTACTCACCGTTCTCGGCCTTCAGGGCAAGGGGATCCGGACCTGTGTTTTGAAGGGCCCGGGAGAGCCTGGATAGCCGGCGAGTCCCCTGGAGCGGCGGGCCCGGGACGAAGGGATCGAAATTGTCTCTCTCCCCCACCTGGTGCGGTCGATCCGGCCCGCGATGGACGTTCGCGCCGTGACCGGAATTTATCGCTTCCTCAAGGCCCGCCGGTTCGATATCGTTCACACCCATTCCTCGAAGGCCGGATTCGTCGGCCGGGTGGCCGCCCGGCGGGCCGGGGCGCCCGTCATCATCCACACGCCGAACGGACACGTTTTCTACGGATACTTCGGGCCCATCGCCAGCCGTCTCTGTCTCGCGTTGGAGCGATGGTGCGCCCGATTCACCGACCGGATCATCACCCTGACCGAGCGCGGCCGCCGCGAGCACCTCGATCTCGGCGTGGGTCTGCCCGAGCAATACAGCGCCATCCCCTCGGGCCTTCCGCTGAAGAACTTCTTCCCGGACCCGGGCCGCGGAAGACGGGTGCGGGAGCGGCTGAGAATTCCGCCGGAGGCGCCCGTCCTCGGCACGGTGGGCAGACTCACGGCCGTCAAGGACCAGCGGACGCTCATCGCGGCCGCGAAGATCCTCGCCGACCGCCACCCGGACCTTGTCGTGCTTCTGATCGGCGACGGCGGGCTGAAGGGGGGGCTGGAGGCGCAGACCCGCGATCTCGGGTTGGAAGGACGCATCCGGTTTCTGGGATGGCAGTCGGACGTCCCGGAGCTCCTGAACGCCCTGGATGTCTTTGTGCTTTGCTCGCTGAACGAGGGGATGGGCCGGGCGCTGGTCGAGGCCATGTCCTCGGGGCTTCCCGTGGTCGCGACGAGTGTGGGCGGCATGCCCGACCTGGTGGAAGAGGGCGTGTCCGGTTATTTGGTCCCGGCCGGGCAGCCGGACGTCTTGGCGGCGGCGGTCTCCCGCATGCTGGAAGACCGCGGGCGCCTGCGGTCCATGGGAGAGCGGTCCCGGGAGAAATCGGCGGCATACACGGTGGAGAGGATGATCAACCAGTTGGGCGACCTGTACCGGGACCTGGTTCGGGAGCAGGCCGCATGATGCGACTGGGGCGCCGGGGGGTTCGGGGGAAAGAGCGCCGGGGGCGGAACGGCCGTCCGCGGCCGGCGGACTTCGGGTGGATCGCGGTCCCGCTGCTCGTTTCCGTGTGCCTGCCGCTGCTCCCGGCGGAGGCCGAAGCCCGGAAGGTTCAGCCTTTCCGGGCGCTGGTCGGGGTTCGCTCCAACTTCAGCGGGGATGGAGAATCCGTCGAAGCTGTGACCGCGAAAGCGCAGCGGTTGGGGATCTCAGCGATCCTGTTCGCCGACCATCACCGCCTCTCCCTGTCCTGGGGGCTGCCGCCTTTTCGCAACCTGCTGCGAAAGAAGCAGGAATTCCCGTCGGTTTACACGAGCGGGGTTTCGTCTTACTTGAAGACCGTCCTGGCCGCCGATGAAAAGCACCCCGGCGCCGTTGTCATCCCCGGCGTCACGACGACGCCCTTCTACTACTGGACAGGCAGCCCGTTTCAGGGCGACCTCACCGCGCGTCAGTGGCACACCCGGATGATGGTCTTCGGCATGAACAACCGGCCGGAGGCCTTCGAGAATCTCCCGGAGATCCAAGGCGGCTACACCCTGCTCTACGCCCGCGGACTTTTGACCGGGACGGGCTTTTTCCTGGGGGCGGCGCTTATCGGATTGATCCTCTTCTTCGGGTTCAGGGGGTGGCGCGTGCTGGGTTTCCTGGTTTTCCTGGCGGGAGGCCTGTTCGCCGCGAATCACCACCCGTTTTCGCCCTCTCCCTTCGACGCCTACCATGGAGATCAGGGCGCGCTGCCGTATCAGTTCCTCATCGATTTTGTCAAGGACCGCGGCGGCGTCACCCTGTGGCCGGGGGAAGGCGGAGAGGGACGGGACGAAAAGGTGGGGGCGGCGCGGCTGGTCTCCCGCCCCCGTCCGGACCTTTTGGAGAGCACCCGGGGGTACACCGCCTTCGACGCCTTCACCGCGGGCCGCCCCGCACCGACGGCCCCCGGCGGCGTCTGGGACAAGATGCTCGGTGATTTCACGAAGGGCCGACGCGGCCGGCCTCCTTGGATCTTCGGCGGTGCCGTGGAGAGAAGCCGGGCCGGCGACGAGGCGGGGGCGTTTTCCACCGAGGTTCAAACCGTCCTTTATCTGAAAGAGAAGTCCCAGGCCGCGGTCCTGGACGCCTTTCGCGGGGGACGGATGTACGCCCTGCGCGAGGGAAACGGGGTCCGCCTGGAGCTCAGCCGGTTTTCCATCACCCCCCGGGGGCTGGCGGCCATCCAGGCCGTTCCGGGCCAGTCGCTGGACTCGCCCGGTCCGGTGACCGTGAGCTTTCAAATCACCGCCGGCAACCTGGGCCCCAGGCGGGTCACCGCCCGGATCATCCGGCAAGGCCGGACCATCAAGACCATCAGCGGGACGACGCCGTTCGAGGGAGCCTTCGCCGACGACTTCGCCGCTTCGGGGAAGACCCGTTACTATCGGCTGGAGGTTTGGGGGCCGTCGGGCGCGCGGATTTTGACCAACCCGGTTTTTGTGAAGTATTCGGCCGCCGCCCGAAGCGGACCCACCCCATGATCCTCGCGGCCCACCAACCCCAATACCTTCCCTGGCTGGGGTATCTGCACAAGATCGCGAGCGCCGACGTGTTTCTGATCCTCGATGACATTCAGTACAAGAAGAACGAATGGCAGAACCGCAACCGGATCAAATCGCCCAAGGGCTGGCAGTGGGTGACCGTTCCGGTGACCTACCGGTTTCCCGAGCGGATTCGCGAGGTGGGCATCAACCGCGGCGCCCCCTGGAGACGCAAACACCGGGAAGCCCTCGGGCCCTCCTACGCCCGGACCCCTCACTTTGATGAGGTGATGGCGGCGGTCTCGTTTATCTGGGAGGACCCGCGGGGGTGGGAATGGCTTTGGGCGCTCAACCTCAGGGTCATCCGGGCCTTTCTGGAGCTGGGGGGCATCGGGACGCCGTTGCGTCTGGCTTCGGAGTTTTCTCTGCCGGAGGACCCGAACCGGCGTCTCATCGAGGCGTGCCGGGCCCTGGAGGCCGACACCTACCTGGCCGGCGCGGGGGGAGCGGGCTACATGGACCAGCCGGCCTTCGAGGAGGCCCGCATCGAAGTCCGGTTTCAAAAATTCGAGTGTCCCCGGTATGATCAGGTTCTCGGGGAGTTCATCCCGAACTTGTCCGCCATCGATTACTTCTTTCACTGCGGTCCCGCCGCGGCGCGCTCCTTATTTGCGGAGAGGCAGGAATCATTAACATCCTGGCAATCGGCTCCCATCCGGACGATATCGAGTTCGGATGCGGCGGGGCCCTGTCGCGCTACAGCGGCGCGGGCCACAACGTCTACCTTTTCGTTCTCACCACCGGCGCCTCGGGGGGCGACGCCGAGGTCCGCAACGCCGAGCAGGAAAAGGCGGCCGAGATCCTGGAGGCGAAGGGACTGTTTGTCGGGGATTACGAAGACACCAAGATCCAGGTCGGTAAGGTCCTCATCTCCCGCATCGAGAACCTCCTCGAGCAGATCCGGCCGGATATCGTTTTCATCCATTATGGTCAGGACACCCACCAGGATCACCGGAACCTTTGCGACGCCGCGATATCCGCCACCCGGTTCGTGCCCAACGTCCTGTTCTACGAGGGACCGAGCACGCGGGATTTCCATCCGTCGGTTTTCGTGGACATCGCCTCCACTTTCTCCAAAAAACTCTTGGCCCTCAACGCCCATGCCTCTCAGGTGACGCGCACGAAAATCGAGAACCTGACCATCGTGGACGTGGCCCTGGCGACGGCCCAGTTTCGGGGCACGCAGGCCCACATCCAGCTTGCCGAGGGGTTCGTTCCCTTGCGGATCTAGCAGGCAATCCCTGTTCTCTCCACGGCCGGTTCCTGAGCCATGGCGGCCGGACGCGCCCATGTCGCCCACTCCCGGCCGGTCTTCGGTCCGGACGACGAGCGGGCCGTCCTGCGGACCCTTCGGAGCGGACAGGTGGCCGCGGGGCCGGAGGTGGAGCGGTTCGAGGGGGAGGTCGCCCGGCGTCTGGGGCTGCGGGGCGGGGTCGCGACAAGCTCCGGGACCGCCGCCCTGCATCTCGTCCTGCTGGCCCTGGGCGTGGGCCGGGGGGACGGCGTCGTGATCCCCAGCTACGTTTGCGGCGCGCTGCTCCAGGCCGTCCGGTTCGTCGGGGCGGTCCCTCGGCTCGCCGACCTGGCCGAGGGGCGGTTTCACCCGGGACCCGAGGAAATCGACCGCGCGGCGGATCGGAGGACCCGCGCCGTTCTTTTCCCCCATCCCTTCGGCGAGCCGGTGGACTTGAGCGGCGTCCGCGCCCTGGGACTTCCCCTGGTGGAGGACTTGGCCCAGTCTCTGGGGGCGCGGCGGGGGAAAGACCCTGCGGGGCGCGCGCGGCGCGCGGCGGTCTGCTCTTTTTACGCCACCAAGATGGCGGCGGCGGGCGAGGGCGGGATGGTCGTCTCCGATCGGGCGGGAATCCTGAGAGTCGCCCGGGATCTGCGGGCCTACGACGAGCCCCCCGACGCCCGTCTCCGGTTCAACTACAAGATGAGCGACCTCCACGCCGCCCTGGGCCGGTCCCAGCTCAAGAAGCTCGAATCCTTCATCCGGCGGCGGCGGCGGATTGCGGCGCGCTATCACCGAGCGTTCCGCGATCTCCCGCTCCTCCTTCCGGCCGATCCGCCGGGCGGGCGGCACGTCTATCACCGATACGTGGTCCGGGTGACGGGGAAGCCGGGGGGGGCGGGCGTCCTCCGGTTTCTGCAGGGCAGGGGGGTGATCGCCCGGAGGCCCGTTCACCGGCCCGTTCACCGAATCCTGGGGGTCAAGGGATTCCCGAGGACGGACGCGGCCGTCCGGGAGGCGGTGTCGATCCCCTGCTATCCCGCCCTGGGCGACGGGGAGGTCATGCGGGTGATCGAGGCCGTCCGGGCGGCCTTCGGCGCGTCAGGGAAGGGATGATCGGCGTACGGTACCGCAGCGGACGGATTGGGAGGGATGCGGGCCGGGCGGCGCGGCGCGCGCGGCGGGGACCGGGGCTCCGGACTATTCGTACTTGATGTTCAGGAGGATCTCGAAGCAGTTGAGGTCCCCCACGACCTTGTCGCCCTCCACGACGGGGACGTCCCTGAGGTCGTGCTGAACGGCGAGGCGGAGGCCCTCATCGATTTCGTCGTCCGGACTGACCGAGTAGGGCGGCTGCATGATGTCCGAGGCCTTCTGGGCGGTCAGGTAAGGGATCACGGTCAGCGTTTCCCGGTTGAGGAATTTCGCGCCCGCGATGCGCAGGAGGTCCCGGACGTTGATGATCCCCACGAGCTTCTCCCCGTCGTCCACCACGAACACCGACTGGGTCGCGAAGTCTTGGGCGACCTTGCGGATCACCTCGGGGATCGGATCGGTTTCCCGCACCACGTCGGCCCCTTTCGTGATGGTCTGAAAGACGTCTCTGACCTTCATGTCAGCCCTCCATCTCCAACGGGTACCGGCCGACCAGCCACTTCAGCAGCAGGGGGACGACGAACGTCGTCGCTAGGCACATGATGGCCGAGGCGGCAAAGACCTCCTGGGTGAGAACCCCGGCTTTCAGGCCGATGAGGGCGACGATGAGCCCCACCTCGCCCCGGGGGATCATCCCGACGCCGATGAGCGTTCCTTTTTTGAAATTCATCTTGCAAACCGCCCCGCCGGCGAGCGAGCCGATCCACTTGCTCAGAATCGCCACGCCCGTCAGCAGGGCGGTGAACCCGAAGACCTTCGAGAGCAGGCCCATGTGCACCTGCGCCCCCGTGACCACGAAGAAGACCGGCGCCAGAAACACGTAGATGGGCCGGACCTGATCCATGAGCTCGAGGTGCTCCTTGGTCTCGGCCAGGATCATCCCGATCAGGAACGCGCCGATGATCGCCGCCAGCCCGGAGGCGTGCGCCAAGTAGGAGAACAGGAACAGCAGGCCGATGACGAACGCCAGGGTGGTGCGCTCTCCGCCGTATCGCTTGACGGGGTCGATGACCTTCGGGACCCACCACCAGAAGAGCGGGAAGACGGCCGCCAGGAAAATGATGATCTTCGTCACCGCCCAACCCACGGACGCGCCCCCGCCGACGCCCGTTGTGGCGAGAACCACGGTCAGGACGAGCAGACTCAGGACGTCGTCGATGACCGCCGCGGCCAGGATTGTCTGGGAGACGGAAGATTTGGCCTTGCCCATCTCCATGAAGACCCGTGCGGTGACGGCCACGCTCGTGGCCGAGAGGATTGTGCCCAGAAAGAGGGAGGTCTGGAGGTTGTAGTCGAAGGCCGCCCCGAGGCCGTATCCGCCCAGAAAGGGGACCGCCACCCCGAACATTGCGATCAGGAGCGCCTCCCGGCCCACCGCCTTGAGGTGCGCGAACTGGGTCTCGAGGCCGACCATGAAGATCATGAAGATGACGCCGAGCTCGGCCAACACTTCGAGGAGGTGGGACTCCGGCAGCCAGCCCAGGACCGAGCCGCCCAGGACGATCCCGATGGTCAGCTCGCCCAGGACGGAGGACAGCTTCAGGACGCGCATGAGCTCCGCGGCGGCCAAGGCGCCGATCAGGATCACCGTGAGCTGAAGCATCCAGTCGGTCATCGAAGCGGTCCTTGAGGCGGGAAGGATTTCAGGGGACGAACAATCAACGGTCCCGGCGAAGAATTACGGTTTGAAAGCGAGACGCGCGGCGTCAGGATTTCTCACTGGCGCACCGCGCGCCGACCAAGTGGGTGAAACACGAGCGCCCTCATTCGCAGCTTGGCCGGCGTGCAAGCGCCCAAGCGCTTCAATGGCAATAATTGATGCCGCCGGCGATCGCCACCGCCCACGGGTGTTTTCCCACATTCGGGATCACCGCGCTCACCGATAGCCGCTTGGCGTCCAGCACCCAGACCTCGTTCTTTCCGCCGGCCGCCACGAACACGAACCGGCCGTCGGGCGTGGTCGAGGCGGTCTCGGGCGAGCGGCCCACGGGGATGTCTTTCACGACCCGGCCGGCCTCCAGATCGTAGACGCGCACCTTGTTCTCCGACCGGCTGACGGCGAAGGCCAGCCGGCCGCCGAGCGCCGGGTTGATCCCTGTCACGCCGTCCAGGCCGGGCAGGACCGAAACCACCGCCTGCTTCCGCGTGTCGATGACCGAAACGGTCCGGTTGCCCAGGTTCGGAACCAGCATCCGCCGACCGTCGGGGGTGGCGAACGCCCGCCACGGGGTCTTTCCGGTCTTGATGTACTTGAGCACGCGGCTCGTCGCCGTGTCGATGACCGCCACCTGGCCGCTGTCGGCGTGCGCGGCGTATCCGAACCGGCCGTCGGGGGTCAGCGTGACGTTGATGATCCCGTTGACCTTCCGGTTTTCCCCCAGGCTCGCCAGCCTGATCGGGCTCGCCGCAATCAGCGAAGCCGCGAGCGTCCGGGTCCGGACGTTCACCACGCTCACCCGGTCCGAGCCGAGGTTGGCCACAAAGGCCCGTGCGCCGTCCTTCGCAAATGTGATGTTGTGCGGATTGGCGAACCCGCTCAGGCGGGCGACCTCGCGCCTTTGCCGCGCGTCCACGATGGAGCGCGTTCCGCCCTCGAAGTTGCCGACGTATATGAACCGGCCGTCGGGCGAGACGTCCAGGTGCTCGGGGCTTTTACCGAGCCGCAGCGTCGAGACGGTCTCGAGGCCGAGGATCCGCGTCACCGTCAGGGAATTGTTGTCCTGTCCCGTGGTGTAGACCCACCGCCCGTCCGGGCCGACCGCCGTCATGTGGGGGGACTTGCCGACGGAGAAGCGGCCGATGACCTGCCGGGTCCGGGTGTCGATGACGGCGACGTCGTTCGAGTCCCGGTTGGCCACAAAGGCCAGGTCGGCGGCGGGGCCGCCCTCCGGCGTCAGGCCGTCCGCCCGGACCTCGGAGGGGGGTGTGGCCGGCTCGGCGCCGGCCACAAGGACTCTCCGGCGTCCCCCCATCGCCTGGATACCGCTTGCGATCCTAAAGAAGAGCGCGCGCGGGTGTCAAGATGTCACGAAAGGGCCGGCTTGCCGGAAAAGCGGCGTGAGAGGATTCGCCCGAGAGCTCTCATAAGGCCGATCTCTCGTGGGCTTCAGCCGTTCATCAGCCGAACCACGGCCCCTTCGGCCGAAAAATCCAGGACGTTGATCGCCCCGTAGTCCTGCTGGATGTGGAAGATGTGCTTGAGCGGGACGCCCAGGGCATGACAGAGGACCATCCGGTTCGGACCCGCGTGGGCCACAATCGCCACGCTTTCCCCCCGGTGGCGTCCGGCGATCTCCTCAACGGCCGGGACGACCCGGGCGGACAGCTCGGCCACCGTCTCGGACCCGGGAATCCGGTAGTTCACGATATCCGCGTGGCGGGTTTCCCGCATTCCAGGGAAGCGATCATCCACCTCCTCGAACGAGAGCCCCTGCCACTCCCCCAGGTGAATCTCCCGGATGCCCGGGACGGCTTCGGCTTTTTCATTCAACCCGAGCCGCTCGGAGATGATCGCCGCGCCCCGGACCGTCCGGAGGAGGTCGCTGGAGTAGAGGCGGCGGACGCCGGTCCCGCCCCTCTCCCCCGCCGGGGCCAGGAATTCGGCGGCCCGCTCCATGTGCCCGACGCCCCGGGGGGTGATGTCCACGTCGATCTGGCCGTTGAAGATGCCCCGGTCGTAGTTTTCGACTTCGCCGTGGCGGATGATGAAGATCCGCGTCGTGTTTTCGTCGATCGGAGTCCACTCCATCAGGTTGAAATCCCTCCTTGCAGTTCAGGGAGCGGGGTCCGCCGCTGATTCGGAAGAGGTTGCCGAAACGGCCCGCGCTTTGATTTCGGACGCGGCGCGTCCGGACCGCTTACTGTTTCTTGACGGAGACGCTGACGTCATAGATGCCGGCGGCGCGGCAGATGCCCAGGATGCGGACGATCAGCCCGTAGGGCAGCCGCTCGTCCGCGCGGATGACGGCCGTCCGCTCGGGCGCGTCGCGCGCGGCCTTCAGCCCGGATTCCAGAGCGTCGAGCGTGACGGTCTTCCCGTTGAGGGTGATCCTGCCCTCGAGGCCGACTTCGACCACAACCTGCCGAATCCGCTCGCCGGTCTTCGTTCCCGCCCGGGCGTCGGGGAGTTGGATGTCCAGCCGGCGGCTGAAATCGATGAACGCGGTGGACACCATGAAAAAGATCAGAAGGAGAAAGACCACGTCGATGAGGGCGGTCAGCGAAAGGTTGTAATCCTCTTCCGGGCGGGTGTCAAACCTCACGTTCGCGGGCCTCCGCGGGGGTTTGCGCCTCCGGATCGGTGGCGCCGCCGGCTTCGGTGTGGAGGGTGTCCACGGCGGCCCCGTCCGCTTTCGAGAAATCCTCCCGGCTCATCCCCTCCAGGATCTCGAGGCTGATGTGCTCCATTTCATAGACGTAACGGTCGATCTTGGCGCGGAAGTAGTGGTACGCGGCCAGGGCGGGAATCCCGACGATGAGGCCCGCCGCCGTTGTCATCAGGGCCTCGGAGATCCCGCTGGCCACCAGGCCCGGATTCTCCGTGCCGCTCTGCGAGATCACGGAAAACGCTTTGATCATCCCGATGACCGTCCCCAGGAGGCCCAGCATGGGGGCCAGGTTGGCGACCACGCCGAGCGTGCGAAGGTTCGCCGTGAGGAGGGAGACCTCGTGCTGGCCCGCGGCCTCGATGGCGCGCTCCATGTCCGCGATGGAAATCCGGTGGCGAAGGAGGCCGGCCCGAAGGACGCGGGAGATCGAAATGTCGTGCTCCTTGCAGAGCCGCAGGGCGCGATCCAGGTCCCGGCGGATCCAGTGGCGCCGGAATCCCGAGATGAAGTCCTGATCGAGGATGCGCTTCTTCCGCAGGCTGACCGAACGCTCGAGGAACACCCCCAGGGCGAGGATGGAACACAGGATGATGGGGTACATCACCAGCCCGCCGCGGCGGATGAGTCCCCAGATTTTCCCCGGCCAGTCGGCTGCCTCGATCCCGAGGGCCGGCGCGCGAATCGCCGCCGGGTCCTGGGCCTCCGCGGCCAGAACCCACAGGACGCCCACCGCGATTCCGCCGATCAGGATCCAGCGGGCAAGCCCGACGGATTGAATTTTCCCTTCATGCTCACGCCGCCATAAGGACCGGATCATTGATTTTCCACTCCGCCTTTCTCAGCCATTCTTCCGGGCCGGACCCGGGAGAGGACGCCTCCCGTCCGGACCCCCCGGACTCTTCGGTTCGCGCTTCGCAAGCTCAACTGGCGGCGCTTCGGACAGCCCAGTCCGCTTCTTCAGCCTGGACCGGCTCCATGCCGAACACCTCGGCGAAGACTTCGATAATCTCCCCGGCCAGTCGTTCGAGGGACGGCGGGGGACTTCCCGCCGCCGTCAACCGCCCGAGGGAGGTCACGCGCTCGGCCTCGAATCCGCAGGGCCGGATGAGGTCGAAACGCGACAGGTCCGGATTGACGTTGAAGGCGAACCCGTGAAGGGTCACCCACCGGCGGACCCCGACGCCGATGGCCGTGATCTTCTTGCCGCCCACCCACACCCCGGCGGCCCCCGGGGCCGGGGCGGGCGGTATCCCCCCCCCCCCCCCCCGCCGGGCCAGCCACCGGATGAACACCTCTTCCAGGTCGCGCAGATATTGGTGAACGTCGCGGCCCCGCTCCCGGAGGTCCAGGATAGGATAGCCCACCAACTGTCCCGGCCCGTGATAGGTGACGTCCCCGCCCCGGCCGATCCGGTGGACGCGGATGCCCAGGGCGCGAAGCGAATCCTCGGACGCCAGAACGTTGGCCGCGTCGGCGCCGCGTCCGAGGGTCAACACGGGGGGATGCTCCAGAAGCAGGAGGGTGTCCGCCGTCTCTCCCGCGGTGCGGCGCGCCCGCAGGCGCTCCTGCAAGGCCAGGGCCGGCTCGTAATCGACCCGCCCCAGCATCTTCCAAAGGAGTGTCCGCTCGCCTGCGCCCATCAGATTCTCGTCCCCGCGGGAATCACGGAGTTTTTGGAGACCACGACAACCCCCTCGCGGATTGCGTAACCGTCGCCGTCCTCATCGGGCCGCCCCTCCGCCCCGCGGATCTCCACCCGGTCGCCGATCCGGGCGTTCACGTCCAGGATGGCCTCTTCGATGTGGCAGTTTCGGCCGATGGTCGCCGGCCTCTGAAACGACTCGCGCCCCATGACGATGGAGCGGATGATCCGGCTCCCGTTCCTGACGTGGCTGCGGATGCCCAGGATTGACCGCTGGATCTCCGCGCCCTCGACGATGCAGCCATCGGTGATAAGAGAATCGGAGACCCGGCAATCGCTCAATCGGGCTGGCGGCAGAAAGCGCGGGCGCGTATAGATCGGCGAACCCGGCTGGTAGAACCAAAAGGGCGGATCGGATCCGGCGAGGCGAAGGTTCGCCTCGTAAAAGGTCCGGATGGTTCCGATATCCTCCCAATACGACTTGAACGGATGGCTCATGACGCGCATGGACGACAGGACGCCCGGGATGACGTGCTTGCCGAAGTCCACTTCCCGCGTTCCGGAAAGGGCCCGCCCAAGGGCCTCCTTCGTGAAGAGGTAAATCCCCATCGAGCCCGGATACAGCCGGGTCTTGTCCCGAAGCCCCCGGACCAGGGGGTCGTCTTCCCGGACCCGGAGGGTTTCCAGCACGGCCGGATCATCGGGCTTTTCCACGAACCCGACCACCCGCCTGTCCGGCGCGAGGCGCATGACGCCGTAATCCTTCGCGGCCTCCAGGGTCACGGGCTGGACGGCCACCGTCAGGTCCGCCTTCTTCCGCGCGTGGGGGCGGATCATGTCGCGGTAATCCATCCGGTAGAGGTGGTCCCCGGAGAGGATGAGGTAGTGGTCATGGTCCGAGTCCAAGAAACGGTGAAGGTGCTGCCGGATGGCGTCGGCCGTGCCCTGGTACCACTCCTGGTTTTCCTCGGTCTGCTCGGCCGCGAGGACCTCGACGTATCCCGGCGCGAAGGGATCGAACCGGTACGTCCGGGCAACGTGGCTGTTGAGGGAGGCGGATTGGAACTGCGTCAGGATGTAGACCGAGCGGATGCCCGAGTTGAGGCAGTTGCTGATGGGGACATCGATCAGGCGGTACATGCCGCCCAGCGGCACGGCGGGCTTGCTCCGGACTTGGGTGAGCGGATAGAGGCGGGACCCCCGCCCCCCGCCCATGATGATGGCCAGGACGCTCGGCATAACCCCTACAGGGTAATGCACCCGGTCGGGTCCGTCCAGGGTAAGCGGCGTTGCGGCCGTCGCGGGGGTCGGCCTGCTTGCCGCCCGGCCCGGTTTCCAATCAAAGCCCGGCGGGATGCCGATTGTTGGGGAACAGGGATAGAATAGGGCGGCGCCTGAAGTCGGCATGACATCCCGATCATCCCGATGCGCGGAGGCTGACGCGGTTGGACCTTTTCCAGCAGACCGAATCGGAATCGATGGAAGGGGTCCTCGACCGGATCACCTACGCCAACGAGGATTCCGGCTGGATGGTCGCCCAGATTCAGGCCCCGGGCGGTGGCGTCCCCGTCACCGTGGTTGGAACGATGCCGGGCGTCCAGATCGGGGAAACCCTGCGGGTCCGGGGCCGGTGGGTTCAGAACAAGAAGTTCGGCCGGCAGTTCGAGGTGGAACGGTTCGAGACCGTTGTCCCCTCCACCGAGCTGGGCATCCGGCGCTACCTCGGCTCGGGCATGATCAAGGGGATCGGCCCGAAGATGGCCGGCCGGCTGGTGGACGCGTTCGGGGCCGAGACGCTGGAGGTTTTGGAGGAGGACGACAGCCGCCTTCAGCGGGTGGAGGGGATCGGCCCGAAGCGGGCCCGGTGGATCCGGGACGCCTGGAAAGCGCAGCGGGCCATCCGGGACGTCATGATCTTTCTTCAGGGACACGGGGTTTCCTCGGCCTATGGCGCGCGGATCTTCAAGGCCTACGGCCCCGCCTCCCTCGACGTCGTGAAGAACAATCCCTTCCTCCTCGCCCGGGACATCTCCGGAATGGGGTTCCGGACCGCGGACAACATCGCCTTCAAGCTGGGGTTCGACCCGCACAGCGACGTGCGCGCGGAAGCGGGGATCATCCACTTGTTACAGGAGATCAGGGACGAGGGGCATTGTTTCTTTCCCGAGGCGGACCTCATCGAGCGCTGCGCCAAGGATCTGGACATCCCGCCGGAGACCCTGAAGACGGCCCTCCCCCGGCTTGCGGGGGAAGGCCGGATTGTGCGGGAAGTCTTCGGCGGGATGCGGGGAGAGGGGGAGACGGGGGAGGGGGGGGGGCGCCGGGTCTTCCTGAAGGACCTCTACGAGGCCGAGACGGCCCTCGCGTTTCGGTTGAAGACCTTGCGGGAGAGTCCGGAGAAAACCCTCGCCATTCAGATCGACGCCGCCCTGGACTGGATGCAGGATCGGTCCGCCATCCGGTTTGCCGGCCGGCAGCTGGACGCCGTGCGCAAGGCCCTGTCGGAGAAGCTGCTCGTCATCACGGGCGGACCCGGAACCGGCAAGACCACCATTGTCCGGGCCATC
>JASLXW010000299.1:242-5401 GCA_030740135.1 Nitrospinota bacterium | reverse complement strand
TCACCGCCACCAGGATCCCTTTCCCCTGGTGGTGCAACAGCTCACCCAATTGGTGTCAAAACCTTTATAATCCCCTAATCATATTCGACCTCACCAGAACCTGGACTACCTGACGCCCGCCCAGGCCCTGGAAACATTCAATAAAACGGCCCCCGTGTCTCATATGTCTTGAACCCATACACACGATTGGATTCTCAGGCGAAATCTGCTAACTTGAACCGAGGCACGCCCGGACAACCCCCGCACCGAACAGCGTTCAGGCGCGGACCTTCAGCCGGCTTCGTCACGAGCCAGACCCAAACGCCGAGGAGCAGCGCATGTCTGAAACGGCCACACCTCCGTCCGGGCCTCAGACCTGGGTCGGCCGGAGCGTTCTCCGGTCGGAAGACAAAAGGCTCATCACCGGACGGGGACACTACACCGACGACATCAAGCTCCCCGGAATGCACCATGCCGCCGTCCTGCGCAGCCCCTACCCCCACGCGGCCATCCGATCCATCGACGCCGCCGAGGCCCTGAAAATGCTGGGCGTGAGGGGGGTCCTGACCGGCGACGACGTGAAGGCGATGTCCAACCCCTTCCCCCAGGCCGTGGACGAGCCCCTCAAGTATTACTGCATCGCCGTGGACCGGGCGCGCTACGTGGGCGAGGGCGTGGCCGTCGTCGTGGCCGAGAACCGGTACCTGGCCGAGGACGCGCTGAGCGCCGTCCGGGTGGAATACGAGGTCCTGCCCGCCGTCGTCGATGTCGAGAAGGCCGTCGAAGTGGACGCGCCCCTCCTCCATCCCGACATCGGGACCAACATCATCAACCAACGGGCGTTGCGCTACGGGGACCCCGAGGCCGCCTTCGCCGACGCCGACGTGATCGTCTCGGAGCGGTTCTCGTTCCCGAAGTACTCCTCCACCCCGATGGAGACCTTCGCGGCCATCGGGGTGTACGAGCCCATCGAGGACATCATCACGATCCATTCCAACTTTCAGGGGCCCTTCACGATGCATCCCGTGTCGGCGGCGGCGCTCCGAATTCCGGAAAACCGCCTGCGCTTCATCGTCCCCACGGACATCGGCGGGGGCTTCGGGATCAAATCTAGCATGTTCCCCCAGATGGTCATGGCGGCCTTGGCGGCGAAGAAAACGGGCGTCCCGGTGAAGTACGTCGAGGACCGGATGGAGCACCTCATGTCCAGCTCGAGCGGGACCGACCGGGTCACGTACATCGAGATCGCCGCCCGGAAAGACGGAACGATCCTGGGCGTCCGAAAGAAGACGATGGACAACGTCGGGGCCTATCTCAGGAGTCCGGAGCCGGCGTGCACGTACCGGACGACGGGCAACCAGCTCGGCGCGTACGACATCGCGAGCCTCGCGTGGGACACCTGCGTCGTCCACACCAACAAGAGCCCCACGGGACCCAATCGCGGCTACGGCTGCCAGCAGCTTTATTTCGAGATGGAGCGGGTCATCGATCTCCTGGCGGATGAGATCGGGATGGACCCGGCGGAAATCCGCCGGAAGAACATGGTCCAAAAGGACCAGTTCCCCTATCACACGGCCACGGGCGGCATTTACGACGCGGGGGATTACGTCGCGTGTCTGGACATGGCCTTGGAGATGGGGGACTACACAGGGCTGCGCAAGGAGCAGGAGAAGGCGCGGAAAGCGGGCAGGCTGTTCGGCATCGGCCTGGCTACGGTCGTCGACCCCTCGGTCACGAACATCGCCTACATCACCGTGGCGTACACCCCCGAGTTCCGGGCCGACAAGAAGTACAACCCGAAATCCGGCTCGGGGGAGACGGCCGTCGTCAAGATGGACCCCCTGGGGCACGTCAGCGTCATCATCAACACCGTCCCCGAGGGCCAGGGGCACGAGACGGTGGTGTCGCAGATCGTCGCCGACGAGTTGACGATTTCTCCGGACGACATCCGCGTCATCGCCGGGATCGACACCTTCACTCGGTTCTGGAGCATCACGACCGGGACGTATTCCAGCCGGTTCGCCTCGGTGGGGGCCAGCGCCGTCGCCCTGGCCGCGCGGCGCGTCAAGGAAAAGCTCATCGCCATCGCCGCCCACGAACTCGAAGCGGACGCGAAGGATCTGGAGGTCGCCGAAGGGGCCGTCCGGGTCAAGGGGGCGCCGGAGCGGAGACGGTCCATCCGAAGGCTGGCGGGCACGGCCCACTGGAACCAGGGCGAACTCCCCAAAGGGATGGAGCCCGGCATCCAGGGGACGTACACGTACAACTTCCCGACCTCCAAGGCCCCGGACAAAAAGGACCGGGTGGACTCCTCGGCCACGTACGGCTTCATCGCCGATTTGGCCGCCGTCGAAATCGACCCGCAAACCGGTCAAATCGAGATCAAGAAGTACGTCACGATCCACGACTGCGGGAAGCTCATCAACCCGATGATCGTCGAGGGGCAGGTGTACGGCAGCTTCCTGCACGGCCTGGGCGGGGCGTTCTTCGAGGAGATGGCCTACGACGAGAGCGGCCAATTCCTGACCGGGTCCTTCATCGACTACATGTGCCCGACCGCCGCGGAGATGCCCGCGCTGGACGTGGGACACATCGAGATCCCCTCCCCCGTCACCGTCCTCGGCTCGAAAGGATGCGGGGAGTCCTGCACGATGAGTGTTCCGGCCTGCCTCGCGGGCGCCGTCGCCGACGCGCTCAAACCCCTGGGGACAACGGTCAAGCGCCTTCCCCTCAAGCCCAACGATGTCTGGCAACTCATCCAGGACGCCAAGGGCGGAAGTGCGTAATGAAAGGATCACATAGACAACACAATTCCAGGGGTTGGGAACCCCCTGAAAAACTTTCTGCGGCCAAGCCTTTGGCTTGGCCTTACTGGGGTGTGTGTTGATTTGGCTAAGCAGGCTGTCTGTGGCCGGCAACGGATAATGGGCCGATTTTCCTCCGCTTAGGTAGGGCGGGCGTAGGTCGGTTGACCCTCTAGCCCGTCCCCCACCGCCGGAAAGCGTAAATGAAGCCTGCAGCCTTCAAATATATACGGGTCGACACGGTCGAGGCGGTCCTGGCCGTCCTGGCCGAGCACGGCGGCGACGCCAAGGTCCTGGCCGGCGGACAGAGCCTCGTTCCGATGCTGAACTTCCGGATCGCGGCCCCGGCCGTCCTGGTGGACATCAACCCGGTGGCCGAACTCGATTACATCCGGGCCGGGAACGCAAGCCTCGACATCGGCGTAAGGACGCGCCAGCGGACGCTGGAGTCCTCTCCCAAAGTCGGGGCGCATTGCCCGCTTCTCCGCGCGTGCGCGAAGTGGATCGGCCACACCCAAATCCGCAACCGGGGAACCGTCGGCGGTAGTCTGGTCCACGGCGACCCCACCGCGGAGCTCGTCCTCGCCGCGACGCTCCTGGACGCCGAGCTGGTCATCCGGAAGCGGGGCGCGACCCGGACCGCCGCGCCGGCGGACTTCTTCGAGAGCTTCATGACGACGGACATCGCCGAGGATGAGCTCCTCACCGAGGTGAGATTCCCGGCCGCGCCCGCGAAGTCGGGCTTCGGCTTCCGGGAGCTCTGTCTCCGCCACGGCGATTTCGCCGTCGTCGCCGCGGCCGCCCACGTCACCCTCGACCACCAAGGACGGTGCGCCGAAGCGCGCGCGGCCGTCTCGGGCGCGGGCCCCTCGGCCCTGCGCCTCCGGGGGGCCGAAGCGGCGCTCCGGGGGGGCGACGGGAGTCCCGAGAACCTGGACGACGCCTCGGAGAAGGTCCCGGAAGAGGTCCATCCGATCCCCGACCTGAAAGGAAGCGAGGCCTACCGGCGGGAGATGGCCAAGGTGTTCGTCCGCCGGGCGCTGGAAGACGCCTGGACGATGGCGAGGGAGAGGCAGTGAGATGAGCGAAACCTTTCCCATCCAGGTCCGGGTGAACGGGGTCGATTACGCCCGAACCGTCGAACCGCGCCTCCTGCTCTCCGATTTCCTGCGCGAGGACCTCGGCCTGACGGGGACCCACGTCGGATGCGAGCACGGCATCTGCGGGTGCTGCACCGTCCGGATCGGCGGCGACACGGTCCGCGCCTGTCTGATGTTCGCCGTCCAAGCGGACGGCCTCGAGGTCACGACGATCGAGGGCCTGGCGGAGAACGGAACGCTTCACCCGCTCCAGGAGGCCTTCTGGACGCACCACGGGCTTCAGTGCGGGTTCTGCACGCCCGGGATGATCTTCTGCGCGCTCGAGCTTCTCAAAGAGAACCCGGACCCCTCGGACCGGGAAATCCGGGCGGGGATCTCCGGAACGATTTGCCGTTGCACCGGTTACCACCACATTGTGCGGGCGGTGAAGGATGCCGCCCGCCGGATGGCCGGGGGGGAGGATTCCAGGTAGGGGATGACAACGTGAGCCCAAAGGGACAAGCCCAATCCGACGATGTTTACCTCGAGCCGGAAATTGAAACGGCGTCGCGCGAAACGATGCGGCGGATTCAGGAGGAGAAATTCCTGGAGCAGGTCCGCCACGCCTACGCGAACTCCCCCTTCTACCGGAGGAAGATGGATGACGCCGGGGTGAAACCGGAAGACGTCCGCTCCCTGGACGACATCGGCAAGCTCCCCTTCACCACCAAGGACGAGCTCAAAGCCGATCAGGCCGAACATCCCCCCTGGGGGAGCATCCTGGCGGTTCCGTTCGAGGAGTGTCTGCGCATTCATTCGACCTCGGCCACGACGGGCCGGCCGGTCATGTACCTGGACACCGCGTCGGACTGGGAGGGGTTTTACCGGAGCTACGCCCGGGGCCTGTACGGGATGGGCATCCGCAAGTCCGACATGGTGATGTGCGCCTTCAGCTATGGCCCCTGGATCGGGTTCTGGTCGGGGTTCTACGCGGCCCAAACCCTCGGCTGCCTCCTGTTCCCGGCGGGCGGGTTCTCGACCGAGCAGCGGATCGACGCCCTCCTGACCTATCCGATCACGGTCCTGGGCTCCACGCCCTCTTACGCCCTGTACATGGCGGAGGAGGCCAAGAAGCGCGGGATCGACCTCGCCAAGGATTCCAAGATCCGCATCACCTGGCACACGGGCGAGCCGGGCGCGAGCATCCCGGCCATGAAGAAAAAGCTGGAGGGGGCCTTCGGGGCGGAAGTGTTCGACCTCCCCGGCCTCACCGAGCTGGCCGCCTGGGGGTTCTCGT
>JASLXW010000299.1:0-232 GCA_030740135.1 Nitrospinota bacterium | reverse complement strand
CCCTGCTCCGCTACCGGACGCGGGATGTCATTCAAGTGGCCGACCGGGCCTGCCCGTGCGGCCGGACGCTCTTCTCCATCGAGGGGGGGGTTCTGGGGCGGCTCGACGACATGAAGAAGATCCGCGGGGTCATCGTGTACCCGATGCGCATCGAGGAGATCGTCCGGACCTTCCCGGAGATGGACGAGTTCATGGTGTATCTCAGGAGGAAAGAGGGCCTGGACGAGATCAC
>JASLXW010000298.1 GCA_030740135.1 Nitrospinota bacterium | reverse complement strand
GGCCCTACCTTTTCATGCCTTGTTGATCTCTCCCTTATTCAAATTGTTCATGCCCTGCGGTTGTTCATCGGATTGGAATCCTGTCCAGGGTGGATCGACGTCCTTTGCCGATTCATCCGTCCTTAAACCAATCCCGCCACGGTTCCGCACGTCAACCGAGAATGCCCGGCAAACCCGCCATTGTTTCATCTCCTTGCATGATTTACCGTTAGTTTACCACTCGATTGATCGCGCGTCAGTGGTCTCTATATAGGAAATTGTCCGCCCGGCCCGACGTCTCCCCACAAGCCGGACCGCCGGACAGTCTCCCATCCCGACCCCCTCTTGAAGTGAATTCAGTCCTGTCTCTCTTTCAACCGGGCCAAAAGCCGCTCCGCATTGATGGGCAGGGATTTCACCGCTACGCCTGTCGCGTCGGTGATTGCGTTCGCGATGGCGGGGGCGATGCCCACCAGCGCGGGCTCCGCCAAACCCTTCGCTCCCCAGGGACCCGTCGGCTCGTTGGACTCCACAATGATGGGAACGGTCTCGTCCGGCATGTCCTCCGAGCAAGCGATCCGGTAGTCCACAATGTTGGCGTTCCGCGGAAGGCACGTGGCCGGGTCCACCACCAGGTCTTCGATCAGGGCGTAACCGATCCCCTGACCCGCCCCGCCCTCGATCTGACCCTCGCAAATTTGGGGATTGATCGCCCGGCCGATGTCATGGGCGCACACCAGCTTGAGGACCTTGACCTCTCCCGTCTCGGTGTCGACCTCGACGTGGGCGAACTGCGCCAGAAAAGGCGGGCAGTTCGTCACCGGTGCGAAGGTCCCCCGTCCCATCACCATGACGTTTTTGTCGCAGTGAACGGCGTACATGGCGGCCTCCTCGAAGGGCAGCGCGCGCTCCGGCGCGCTCCGGACATAGACCTTGCCGTCCGCGCACGCCAAGTCCACGGCGTCCGCCTCGAGCGCGTCGGCGACCGCTGCCATGAGTTGGTCCCTCGCCTCCTCGGCGGCCATCTTCACCGCGCTTCCGGCCATGTAGGCCTGCCGGCTGCTGTGGGTCCCGTTGTCGTAAGGACAAAAATCGGTGTCGCCGTTGAAGACGTCGATCCGCTCCGGGTCGATCCCCAGGACCTCGCCGGCCACTTGCGCCAGGATGGTGTCGGAGCCCTGTCCCAAGTCGCACGCCCCGACCGCGACGTTCACCGTCCCGTCCTCATTGACTTTCAGGACCGCCCCGGTGATCTCGTTCACGAAGGGTTTGACGCCCGTGTTGTGGGTCCCGATGCCCATCCCCACGCCCCGGACCTTCGATCCGTCCCGAAGCCTCTTGCCCCGGACCTCCGACCAGCCGACGGCCTCTGCGCCTTTCCGGATGCACTCCTCCATTCCGGAGGATTCGATCGTGATCTTGCTCATTTCGTCGAAATCGCCGACCCGCACGTGGTTCTTCAGGCGAAGCTCCAGGGCGTCCATCTCCAGGGCCTCGGCCGCCCGGTCCATCAGGATCTCCATGGCGAAGGTCTGCTGGGGCGTTCCGAAACCGCGAAAGGCCCCCGCCACGGGGAAGTTCGTGTAGGCGGCGAATCCCTCGTAGCGCACGTGAGGCGTGCGGTAGAGCATCATCCACCGGTGGCCGGTCGTCATCGTCACCTTGGGACTGGAGGCGGAATACCCGCCCGCGTTCAGATAGGCCCGAAGCGCGCGCGCGTGGAGCGCGCCGTCCGACTTGAACCCCAGCTTGAGATGGAAGCGGTTCGCGTGCCGGGTCCGCGTCCCCACAAACTCCTCCCACCGGGTCAGGGTCAGCCGGACCGGCCGGCCGGTCTCCATGGCCATCAGGGCGACGACGATCTCGTCGAACAGGTCGTTCTTGCCGCCGAAGCTGCCGCCCGTGAACGGCTTGATGACGCGGATTCGCGTCAGGGGCATATCGAGAATCTTGGCGAGGAGGATCCGGATGTTATGAACCCCCTGGGTCGAGGTCCAGACCGTGAGCCGGCCCGAGTGCCTGTCGTGCTCGGCCGCGTAGGTGTGCGTTTCCATCGGCATGTGCTGGACCACGTGGGTCTCGAAAGAATCCTCCAGGACCAGGTCGCACTCCCGGAAACCTTCCTCCGCGTCGCCGACGGACCACTCCACGTGCTTCAGGAGGTTGGTGTCCCCGTGAATGGGATGCGCGTCCGGCTCGAGCGCTTTCTCGGGATCTCCAATCACGGGCAGGTGGTCGTAATCCACTTTGATGAGGTGAAGGGCGTCCTCCGCGGCCTGCGGCGTGGTCGCCGCCACGGCCGCCACGCGGTCGCCCACGTGTCGGACAACGGGAGAAAACACCCGCTCATCGGGAAGGAGCCGGTCGTCGTCCACGGGTTCGCGCCAATAGCTGTTGAAAAGGACATCGGGCGTGTTCTCGTGGGTCAGGACGGCCTTGACGCCCGGAAGGGCGAGCGCCCCGGAGGCGTCGATCCCCCGGATCCGGGCGTGGGGGACGGGGCTTCGCAGGATTCGCATCGTCAAGGCGCGGTGCATCGGCAGGTCCGCCGTGTAACGCGCTTGCCCCGTCACCTTCAGGAAGGCATCCTTCTTCTTGACCGGCTTTCCGATGTACCGGAGGTCGCTTCCGTTTCCGCTCATCGCACTTCCCCCATCCTTTTCGCCGCGAGCTCGATGGCGTCGATGATCTTGATGTATCCCGTACACCGGCAGTAGTTCCCATGGAGGGCCTCCCGGATTTGGCCTCTGTCGGGGTTCGGGATTTCGTCCAGAAGCGAGATGGAGGTCAGGACCATGGCCGGGGTGCAGAATCCGCACTGCACGGCCCCGCACTCGACAAAGGCCTCCTGGACCGGGTGCAGCGCGTCTCCGTCCGCCACGCCCTCGATCGTCCGAACCTCGGTCCCGTCGGCGCGCACGGCGGGGATCAGGCAGGAACACGCCAACCCCCCCCCCATCAGGACGGTGCAGCAGCCGCACACGCCGACGTCGCAACCCACCTTCGTCCCCGTGAGCTCGAGATCATCCCGCAACACTTCCGAGAGAAACCGGTTCACCGGGACGGTGAGCTCGACGGGTTCGTCATTGACCGAAAATCGGATTGTCTTTCTGTCCACGAGGATCCTTTCCGGAACCGGCGAACGCCCAGGACGCGCCCGCCGGGCCGTGGGTGTCGCCCGGCTAATCTCCGGGCGTGATTTGCTTCAACAGGCGCGGCAGGAGGACCTTGACCATCTCCCGCTTGTACGTCCCGGAGCAGTAAACGTCGTCGGGCGGATCGACTTCGGCCGCCGCGGCCTCGGCCGCCGTGTCAAAGACTCCCGAATCGAGCGCCTTCCCGCGCAGGGCCTCCTCCGCCCCCGCCGAGCGCATCGGCGTCGGCGCGGCGTTGGAAAAAGCGACCCGGGCTTCCAGGCACGTCCCGCCGTCGGGGGAGAGATCCAGCCGGACGGCGATGCCCAGGGTGGGCTTGTCCGCCTTCGAGCGGGGCGTGAACTTCAGGTGTCCGAAGACCGAATTCTCTCCGACCTTCGGGATCGAGATCTCGCCGATGACCTCCGAGCGCGTCAGGCAGGTCTCATAGGCATCGACGAAGAGGTCTTTCGCCTCGATGGTCCGGGAGTGTCCCTTCCGGACGGCGCGGACCGAGGCGTCCAGGGCCAGGCAGGCCGCGGGCGGGTCCGAAGCCGTCTCCCCATAGGCCAGACACCCGCCCAGCGTAATCTGGTTGCGAAGCCGTCGGGAGGCGACCTTGCCCACGACTTCCGCGAGAAACGGGACGTTGTTGAGGATAACGGGCGATCGCTCGATCTCGGTCAGCGTCGTCAACGCGCCGATCCGAAGACCCTCCTCACCGGCCAGAAGAAACCGGAGCTCGGGTATGCCCTGAAGGTCCACCAACGATTCCGGGGAGAAGATCCGCTCCTTCATGAGGGCGAAGAGCGCGGTTCCGCCGCCGACGGCCTTCGCCATCTCTCCTCTGGTTTCCAGCAGCGCAACGGCTTCTTTCAGGTCTTGCGGCAGTTGATAGTCGAAGTTCTTCACAGTCCGCTGAATCCTTCCCCGGGGTCGTTCCGCCCCGCCGCGTGGTCCATCCGCCTCGGGCTTCGGCGTGAATTATACTTCAAAAGGAATCCGGATCAGGGGTTTCTCGGAAGTTGTTACCCCGCACGAATGTTGATACACTTGGGGCCTTGCGGAGGTTACAGCCGTCATCCCGCACGGGGCCGTTTCGGCCGGCAGGTCCCGGGCGGGTTCGCTTCAACGGGCCAGTCCGAATCCAGGATGTTTTCCACCGACAAAGGAGAGTAACGTGGCCATCGACCTTCTTATCCGGAACGGGACCATCGTCACCCCCGACGCAACGTTCGAGGCGGCTATCGGCATCGACAAGGGCGTCATCGTCGCCGTCGGCGATGAGACCAGCATGCCGGAAGGCAGAACCAACATCAACGCCAAGGGCCTTCATGTCCTGCCTGGCCTCATCGACGGACACGTCCATTTCCGGGAGCCCGGCGTAACATACAAGGAAGATTTCAACACGGGCAGCCGGGCCGCGGTGTGCGGCGGCATCACGACCGTCGTCGACATGCCCAACGTCATTCCCTCCACGGCCGACGTGGCTGCGTTCAATCTGAAGGTGAGCTGTCTCCAGGGGAAATCCTTCGTGGACGTCGCGGTCCTGGCGGTCGTCGTCAACACCAACCTGGGACAGCTCAAGAAGCTCGCGAAGGCCGGCGTGATCGGCTACAAGGTCTTCCTGGGCGAGACGGTGGGCGGAATCCCCGCCCCGGACGACGGCCCGCTCATCGAGGCCTGGAACATCATCGCCGGGACCGGCCGCCGAACGTGCATTCACGGCGAGCACCGGCCCATCACCAGCCACCTCATCGAGAAGTTCAAAAAGCAGGGCCGCACGGACCCGCTGGCCCACGTGGACAGCCGCCCGCCCATCTCCGCGGTCCAGGCCGTCATGACCGCCGTCAACTACTGCCGGGTGACCGGGGCGAAACTGCACGACCTGCACGAAGGGTGCGCGGACGTGATCAACATGCTCCGCGAGGTGAGGGCCAAAGGGGACGTGGACGTCACCGTCGAGACGGGGCCCCACTACCTGCTCATGACGGCCGAGGACATGAAGAAGAAGCACATCGGCAACCTCATCCGGATGAACCCGCCCATCCGTTACAAGGGACATCAGGAAACCCTTTGGGAGGGCCTGAACGACGGGTCCATCGACATGGTCGCCACCGATCACTCCCCGCACACCATCAAGGAAAAGACCCAAAAGAGCATCTGGGACACCACCCCCGGATTCCCGGGAGTCGAGACCAACGTCCCGATCATGCTGACCCAGGTCAACGAAGGGAGAATCAGTCTCGAGCAGTATGTCCGCGTCCAGTCCGAGAATCCCGCCAAGGTCTGGCAGATGTAC
>JASLXW010000297.1 GCA_030740135.1 Nitrospinota bacterium | reverse complement strand
GCAGGACAATCAACTCGGCCCCCCGCGTCTTCCCCTCCGCGAGCCCCTTGACGATATACTCGGCCGTCGCCGGATTGATGACGCCCTCGACGTTCAGAACAAGGACGGTCCGCCCGTCCGACTTCTTGTCGGCGTCCGAACCGGAGAGAGCG
This sequence comes from Nitrospinota bacterium, assembly GCA_030740135.1. Next base: position 5,283 of record JASLXW010000297.1, on the reverse strand, counting down.
GGCAGGAGGACGACGGCGCAAAGAGAGAGCGGGAGAATGAGGTTCCGCAGAAGTGATCGGCTTCCGGCCATGCCGAGCCTCGATTCCGCGAGGAAATCGGTGGGTCAACCCTTAGTGAAAATCTAACACCCCTTCGCCCGCCTTTCAACCAAACCGCCGGCCCCGCGCCCAGGCGCGCCCCCGCCGGACTTGATTGATTGAGCCCGCTCCGAAATCTATATTCAAGGGGGTTGGAAAGACTCCGTGGATTCCGCGGACAACAGAAACCCCCTCCGGTCACGAGCGGAGCGCATGGACCTGATCACCTGTCACATCAGCGCCGACTTCGACTGTCTGGCCGCCATGGCGGCCGCGGAAAAGCTTTACCCCGGCGCGAAGCCGGCCTTCTCCGGTTCTCAGGAACCCTCGGTGCGGGAGTACCTCCGGTCCGGGCGCTGTCCGTTTCAGGTCCTCAAGCCGCGCCAGGTGGAACCGGACGCGGTTCGGCGGCTCATCGTCGTGGACACCCAGTCCAGGGGCCGGATCGGAGAATTCCAGAAGCTGCTCGACCGCGCGGACGTCCCGGTGCACGTGTACGACCACCATGCGGAGGCGATCCGGGATTTCCGGGCCGACGTCGAGGACATCCGTCCCGTCGGGGCGACCACGACCATTTTGGTGGACATTCTGAGAACGCGGGACATTCCGATCACCCCGGAGGAGGCCACCCTCTTCAGCCTGGGGATACACGAGGACACGCGAAGCTTTTCCTCCGTCAACACCACGACGCGGGACCTGGAGGCGGCGGCCTTCCTCGCCTCCCGCGGAGCGGACCCGGCGGCCGTGGCCGACTGGGTGCACCGCGAGCTGAACACCGTCCAGGTCGCCCTCCTGCACGAGTTGATGGAGTCCGCCGAGTCCATTCGCGTTCTGGGCGTTCCCGTCGCCGTCGCCACGGCCTCCCGCGAGGAGTACGTGGATGACGTCGCCCTGGTCGCCCAGAAGTTTCAGGCCGCCCACGACGCGCCCGCTTTCTTCTTTCTCGTTCGGTTGGAAGGAAAGGTCCAATTGATCGCCCGGAGCCGTGTCCCCGAGATCGACGTCGGGGCCGTCGCGGCGTCCTTCGGCGGGGGCGGCCACCCCTCCGCCGCCTCGTCCTCAATCAAGGACCTCACGCTCTTCCAGGCCCGGGACCGGCTGGTCGAGCGGCTCCACCGGGAAACGCACGGCCGCCGAAGGGCCGGAGAAATCATGGCGTCCCCTGTGCGGACCGTCGGGGCGGAGGACCCGATTCGCGACGCCGGGGACCTGATGACCCGATACAACCTCAACACCCTGCCCGTGATGGAAGGGCGGCGCGTCGCCGGTTTGATCACGCGCCCGGCCGTGGAAAAGGCCATCGTTCACGGCCTCGGGGCGGAACGCGTGGCCGATTCCATGAACCGAAACTTCGAGACCCTGACGCCTGACGCCCCGGCGGACCGGGCCCTGGAGCTGATCCTGGGCCGCCGGCAAAAGGCGATTCCCGTCCTGGGCCAGACCGATCCAACCGTGGAGGAGGGCGGCCACGCCCCCCTGGAAGGGATCATCGCCCGGGGGGACGCCCTCCGGCTCCTCCAACAGGAGCGCAACGCGAAAAGCCGTGGGGACGAACCCTACACGCGAAGCGTGCGGACGCTGGCCCGCGACCGCCTCTCGGGGCCCGTATACGAGGTCCTCGAGGAGGCGGCGCATACGGCGGAGGCGCAAGGCTGCCGCGTCTACCTTGTCGGCGGAATCGTCCGGGACCTGATGCTCGACATCGACAACCTGGACGTGGACCTCGTGGTGGAAGGCGACGGAATCGCCTTCGCCCGGGCGCTCGGGGCGCGGATGGGAGGACGCTATAAAGCGCACCCCCGGTTCGGCGTCGCCGTGGTGACGCTGCCCGACGGCCGGAAGGTGGACGTGGCCACGGCCCGGGTGGAATACTACGAACAGCCCGCGGCGCTGCCCGTCGTCGAGATGAGCGACATCCGGACGGACCTGTCCCGGCGGGATTTCTCCATCAACGCGATGGCCGTCCAACTGAACGGCGAGGGGGCGTGGAGACTGCTGGACTTCTTCGGCGCCCGGCGCGACCTGAAGGACAAGGTCCTCCGCGCCCTGCACAACCTCAGTTTCGTGGAGGACCCGACGCGCGCCTTTCGCGCCGTCCGCTTCTCGGAACGGTACGGATTCACCATCGGCGCGCAAACCCGGACCCTCCTGGACCACGCCGTCCGCGGCAACCTGATCGACCGGCTTTCGGGAAGCCGCCTGTTCACCGAGCTTCGACTCATCCTCGACGGGCCGGAGCCCTGGCGGTGCGTCGCCCGCCTGGGCGAGCTGAAACTGCTCCGGTTCATCCACCCGAGGCTCCGGGAAACCCCCGCCCTCCGGCGGCGCTTCGGAGACATCGATCGGGCCCTCGCCTGGTGGAAGCTGCTGTTCTCCGAAGAGCCGGCGGAGGCCTGGCGGGTCTACCTCATGGGCCTGCTCGGGGATCTCACCGATGGGGAAGCGGAGGCCGCATGCGCCCGCTTGGCCCTGCCCGGCCGTCGATGCGACCCAACCCTCCAGGGCCGCCGAGAGGTCGAGAACATCCTGGCCGGACTCTCCGGGGAAGAGGTTTCGCCGAGCGCCGTCTACCGGCTCCTCCACCCCCTGAAGATCGAGATCCTGCTCTACAGCCTGGCGGTCGCGCCCTCCCAGCGGGCCAAGAAACGCGTCTCTTTGCACCTGACCCATCTGCGAGACGTGAATCCGGCCATCGGGGGAAAGGACCTGCTGGCGATGGGCGTGGAGCCGGGGCCCCTGTACGGGGAGCTCCTGGGGGCCGCGCGGGACGCCCTGCTGGACGGGGACATCGAGGCGGGCGAGATCCACGAGCGCGCTTACGTCCGGCGGCTCCTGACCCTTCACGGGGTGAAATGACCGTCTCCAAATTGACACCGTCTCGGGCGTTTGCTAAGAGGTTTCGATTTATCGCGGACGTGCGGCCGAACCCGAGGACACCGAAACCGTGGACATTAACCTGATCGTCCGGCAGATCGCCGTCATGTTGCCCGCCATGCTGCTTGCCCTCTGCGTGCACGAGGCGGCACACGGATGGATGGCCGACCGCCTGGGCGACCCGACGGCGCGGATGCTGGGGCGGGTGACCCTGAACCCGCTGAAACACCTGGACCCGCTGGGCACGCTCGTCTTCGTCGTCACGCGCTTCATCGGGTGGGCCAAGCCCGTCCCGGTGGACGTGAGGAACCTCCAAAACCCCCGCCGTGACATGATGTGGATCGCCCTCGCCGGACCGGCGTCGAACCTCATCCTCGCCACGGGCTTCGTGGGGATTTATCATTTGATTCCGATCCCCTACGCCGGGGACACCTTCTGGGGGCACACGCCGTTGTTCCTGATCGTCCAGCGCTGCATCGTCATCAACCTGGCGCTGATGGTCTTCAACCTGATCCCGATCCCGCCCCTGGACGGAGGCCGCATCCTGAACGGACTGCTTCCCCCCCAAGGCTCGATCACGTTCAGCCGAATCGAGCCCTACGGGTTCTTCATTCTGTTGGGGCTCATCTTTTTTCGGGTGCTCGACTACACGGTCTTCCCGATCATCCACGTCCTCATCCGCATGTACGGGCTTTGAGGATCGAACCGTCGGAGCCGCCGGGCCCGTCGGGATCGGGGCGACATCGTCAAGGGAAGGAAATCAATCGTTGGACGCGAAACCGGAGCGGGTCCTCAGCGGGATGCGGCCATCGGGCAGGCTGCACCTGGGCAACTATTTCGGCGCGCTGAAAAACTGGGTGGACCTCCAGGAGGGCTACCGCTGCTTTTTCTTCGTGGCCGACTGGCACGCCCTCACCACCGATTACGACGACACCGGCGACCTCCAGACCCTCATCACGGAGATGGCCGTGGATTGGATGGCGGCCGGCCTGGACCCGGAGCGCAGCACGATCTTCGTCCAGTCCCGGGTCCCCGAGCACGCGGAGCTTCACTTGCTCTTCTCCATGATCACCCCCCTGGCCTGGCTGGAGCGGGTCCCCTCTTACAAGGAACAGCAGCAGGAGATGACCCATGTGGACCTGGGCACGTACGGCTTCCTGGGCTATCCCCTCCTCCAGGCGGCCGACATTGTCATCTACAAGGCCAATTGGGTGCCCGTGGGGGTGGACCAGGTGGCGCACATCGAGCTGACCCGGGAGGTCGTCCGCCGGTTCAACCACATCTCGAAATCCGAGGTCTTCCCCGAGCCCGCGCCGAGGCTGACCGAAGTCCCCAAGCTCCCCGGCACCGACGGCCGGAAGATGAGCAAGAGCTACGGCAACGCGATCTATCTGGGCGACGAGGGAGAGCCCCTGCGGCAAAAGATCATGACCATGGTGACCGACCCGGCCCGAAAGCGCCGCAACGACGCCGGCGACCCCGACGTCTGCCCGGTCTACGACCTGCACAAAGTCTTCTCGTCCGACGATGAGCTGAAGTGGGCCGCCCAAGGCTGCCGGACCGCCGAGATCGGCTGCGTGGACTGCAAGAAGGTCCTCCACGCGAACCTGACCGAGATGCTGGGGCCCATCCAGGAGCGGCGGCGGAAGATCCTTGCCGACCCGGACTCGGTCCGGGACGTCCTGGAGGAGGGAAGCCGGAAGGCCCGGGAGGAGGCGCGAAAAACCTTGGACGAGGCCAAGGCCGCGATGCACTTATAGTCGGGACATGCCGCCCCGGCGCGAAGACTGAAGTCCGAATCCCCGCAAATCATCACTCCCGGATTGTGCGAACCCTCATGACGGAAGAACGCGACTACAAAGAAACGCTGAGCCTCCCCCGGACGGACTTCCCCATGAAGGCCAACCTCCCGGTGAACGAGCCCAAGCGGCTCGAGCGCTGGAAGGAGATGGACCTGTACGCCAAAGTCCGCGAGGCCCGGCGGGGGGCGGAGAAGTTCATCCTCCACGACGGCCCCCCCTACGCCAACGGCCACATCCACATGGGGACGGCCCTCAACAAGGTGCTCAAGGACTTCATCGTCCGCGCCCGGACGATGGAAGGGCTCGACGCCCCGTACGTGCCCGGCTGGGACTGCCACGGCCTGCCCATCGAGCACCAGGTGGACCTGGAGCTGGGGAAGGAGAAGGACACTATCCCCGCCTCGGATAAGCGGCGGCGGTGCCGGGCGTTCGCCGAGCGGTTCGTGAAGATTCAGCGCGAGGAGTTCGAGCGGCTCGGGGCCTACGGCGCGTGGGACGCCCCGTACCTGACGATGAACCACGCCTTCGA
>JASLXW010000296.1 GCA_030740135.1 Nitrospinota bacterium | reverse complement strand
GATAAAGGCTGCCAAGGTCGAGACCAGGACGGCGGCAAGAGGTCTGATCGATTCGACACTTTCCATGTTCTTATCCCTTCATGATGGTGATCTCGTCCACCTTGAGGGTCCTCTTGTTTCTCATGAGCGCGACCAATATCCCGAGGGCCACCGCGACCTCGGCCGCCGTGACGGTGATCACAAAAATGGCGAAGACCTGCCCGCGAAGGTCCTGAAAGAAATGGGAAAAAGCGACAAAGTTGATGTTGGCGGAATTGAGCATCAGTTCCACCGACATGAGGATGACCAGGATATTCCTTCTCAGGAAGACGCCGGACAAGCCGATCATGAAAAGAACGGCTCCAAGTATCACGTACCAGGACAGGGGAATCATTCTTTCCGTTCTCTTTTGGCCAAGATAATAGCGCCCACGAAGGCGACAAGCAGAACCACCGAAACCACCTCGAAGGGCAGCAGGTAATCGAGGAACAGCGCCTTGCCCAGTTCGGCGACGGTGCCGTCGAGGACGGTCCCGGCATCGGCCGGCGGATGCAAGAGCCGGTCGCTGGTCAAGAGCATGATCAGCATTTGCAGCCCCAGAACGGTCAGAACCCCGAGGATCGGCACCCTCTCCCACCCCGGCAAGAAGCGCTCGAGGACCGCCGTCCGGATGTCCAGCATCATGATGACGAAAAGGAACAGGACCATGATGGCCCCGACATAGACGAAAATCTGGACCACGGCGAGAAAGGGAGAGCGCAGAAGCACGAAGATGGCGGCCACCTGGATGAAACAGACCATCAGCGAGATGGCGCAGTGGACGGGGTTGCGCAGCAGAACCACGCCCAGGGCGGAAGCGACGGCGAGCGCCGCGAACGTCAGAAAAAAAATTGCCTCCATACCCCGTTCCCCGCTTCCGCCGGTCAGACTTTCGCCAAGCGCCCGGAAAATCGCCGGTCGCCGCCCGCGCCCCAGAATTGTTACTAGTGCTTCTTCCTTCGATTTTCCGCCGAAGCACTCATTTCCCGCTCCTTTTCACGAGCCCCTCAGCGAGCCCCTCTCAACGAATTTCTCTTGAACATGTATATGAAATACACCTATTATGATGATTCATTCCAGTGCGGGTCAACCGCGTTCTCCCAGGGCCGTGCAATCACCGCCACCGGGAGGACGGGAAAGCCGGCAAACCCGTCCGAAAACTCCGGTAAAAGGCGGTCATGGAACTCGCTCTCGCCGTTGCCCTGATCACCGCGAAGGTCGTTATCGTGACGGCGATTCTGTTGATCCTGCCGATTCCCTTGACTTGGTTGGAGCGCAAGATCGCCGGGCACATCCAGCAACGGCTGGGCCCCATGCGGGTGGGCTGGCACGGCGTTCTTCAACCGGTGGCGGACGGCCTCAAGCTCCTCACCAAAGAAGATAATATTCCTGTCGAGGCCGACCGCCGCCTCTTCAAGCTGGCCCCCATCATCTCCCTGGTCCCCCCCTTCGTCGTCTTCGTGGCCATTCCCTTCGGCGATAGCTTCTCGCTCCTCGGGGCCGAGATCACCCTCTACATTTCCGACATGAACGTCGGCCTTCTCTTCATCTTCGCCGTGGCCGGGCTGGAGGTCTACGGCGTCATCTTCGGGGGATGGGCCTCGAACAGCAAATACGCATTGCTGGGGAGTCTTCGCTGCTGCGCTCAGCTCATCAGCTACGAGATCCCCATGGGTTTTTCGGTCATCGGGGTCGTCATGCTGGCCCAGTCCATGAGCCTTCTCGATATCGTCAACGCCCAGGCGGATGTCTGGTACGTCGTCTACCAGCCGCTCGGGTTTTTCGTGTTTTTCGTGGCCGGACTGGCCGAGGCGCAACGAATCCCCTTCGACCTCGCGGAGGCGGAAGGCGAACTGGGGGCAGGCTTCCACACCGAGTACAGCGGAATGCGTTTCTCCTTCTTCATGATCAGTGAATACGTGGTCATGGTCACCATCTCCGTCCTTTGCGTCATCCTGTTTTTCGGCGGCTGGAACGGTTTCCTCATCCCCCTTCCGCCCTTGATCTGGTTTATCCTCAAGGTCGGGTTCTTCATTTACCTCTTCATGTGGTTCCGGTTCACGTTCCCGCGCTACCGCTACGATCAGCTGATGGCCATCGGATGGAAGGTTTTGCTCCCGCTGTCGCTCGCCAATATCCTTCTCACCGGCCTCTTCATCGTCTAGGATGGAGGGGACGGATGGGATATCGCACCATGGCCACCGACGACGCGCGGAAACGGAACTGGATCGGCTGGGTGTTCTTTGCCGACCTGCTGAACGGCCTCGCCTTGACGCTCAGCTACCTCTTTTCCAAGACCGTCACCATGCGCTATCCGGATAAGGAAAAGTGGACTCCCTATCCGAGATTCCGCGGCCATCACTTCCTGCTCACCGACCAGGCCGGCAAGATCAAGTGCGTTGCCTGCGAGCTCTGTGCCCGCATCTGTCCCTGCAGCTGCATCACCGTCGTCCCTCACGAGGACCAGAATGGCGAGCGGCATCCCAAGGTCTTCGAGGTCGACACGGCGCGATGCCTGTTCTGCGGCCTGTGCGAGGACGCCTGCCCGGTCGAGGCCATCGCCCTCGGGCAGCTCTATGAGTTTTCGGCCTACTCGTCCGGCGACCTCAGGGTGGGGCGGGACGAGCTGTTGAGCAAACCGGGAAAGACGCGGCAAGGCGGAAACGTCATCGCCGCGCGGCTGAACACCGACGAGGGCGTCCGGGTCGAACCCAAGGAAGAGGATGAGGACGGACACGACTGGTGGACGCGTCTCCGGCGGAAATGACGCCGGGCCGTCGCCGCGTTCCGGCTATCGATTACGCCCGAACATATAGCCGAGCATGTCCACGTAACGCTCGTTCATGCCCCGCACGATCCCATGGACCGTGATGAAGATGTTCTTCATGACCTTGAACACCAGGCGGGGATGGGTGTCGACCAGCTTCTCGAAGTCCTTCATTTTGAGGAGGAAAGCCTCGGTCACGCGGGCGGTGACGACGGTCGCCGAGTGCGGCGTTCCGTCGAAAAAGGACATCTCCCCGTAAATATCCCGGTCTTTCAGCAGGGTGATGGTCTGCAAGTCCCCGTGGGGGCCCTGCTTGCAGACCCTGACCTCCCCCTTCTTGATGATGTAAAGAATCTGATCGGTTCCCCCTTCCTCGAAGACCGTTTCCTCCGGCTGGTAGACTTTCCTCTTCAGGATCCCGCTTACGACATCGTATTCTTCCTCGGTCAGATCGTGAAAAAGCTGGTTGTCCCGCAGTGACTTTTTTCCGACCACTTCGCCCCCTTTGCTGATGTCAGCCTTTCTGAATATCGACCCGGCACGGATATTCGCCGGCCTTGAGAAGACGGTTCAACCGTAACTCCTTGAAGTTCTCCGGGATAAACACGACCCCTCTCGAAAACGACTCGTTGATTTTTACCTTAACTCGGACCGAGTTTCCATCCGATTGCACGACGACGCCGTCCTGGTCCTGGAGGCCGAGATCGCGGGCGTCGTCACCGCTCATCTCGACGTATGGTTCGCCCGCGATCGTCGACAGGACCTCGGAGCTCGCCGATACGTATCCCGAGTGGTACAGGCAATTACCGGTAATCAGCTGGAAGCCTTCCCCCTCTCCGGGGCCGACGACCTCGGGAACATCCAGGCCGGCCTGGCGCCGGTTTCCCTGTGACGTGGTGATCTGTCCGTCGATGCCGAGGGCGTCGTAGGCCAATCCCCGGTAGGGCGGGACCAGCTTGGCGAGCTCCTCGAAGGCCCCTTCGGGCGAGAGGGGCTCGGCGTTGTGCCCCAGGAGCGAGGCCAGAAAGGCAAAGATTTGACAGTTGGTCTTGGCCTCGGCGGGCGGCCTCTGGAAGGCCCCGAGCTTCTGAACCCTTCCTTCGTTGTTGGTCATGGTGCCGGACGTTTCGCCGAAGGTGGCGGCCGGCAAGACGACATCGGCCAAGGCGGCCGTCTCCGTCATGAAGGCGTCCTGGACGAGCAGGAGGTCGAGTTTGGAAAGCGCTCTTTCCGTCAAATCCCCGTCGGGAAAGGAGAGCACCGGGTTTTCCCCGACCGCGTAGAGCATCGCCAGCTCACCCGCCTCGCAGTGCTCGATCATGCGGGCGAAGTCCCAGCCGGGTTCGCTCGGCAGAGTGGTCTGCCAGGCGTCCTCGAAAAGGTCCCGCTCCTCCTTCTCGTTCACCGCCGCGTAGCCCGGAAGCAGGGTCGGCGCGACGCCAAGGTCCCAGGCGCCGAGCTGGTTGCACCGATCGAAAAGAAACTGCAGCCGGGCCTCCTTGCCGAGAGCCCTGAGGATGCGGATCAGATTGCCCAGCATCCGCAGAGCGGCAACTCCCGCCGCGCTCCTGAGAAGGTCCGTCCCGGCCAGGAACGACAGGGTCCGCCCGTCGCCGAGACTCGAAACCAACGTGCTCAGGAAGGTCGCGTGGTTCGTCGCCGCCGGCCGTCCCAGGTCGGCCAAGGCCCGCTCCAGCCGTTCGAGGCCCGGAACCGCTTGCCGCAGTCCATCGACCCCGTCCAAGGTGGCGATGAAGTCCTTGACGGCGCGCGAAACGATGACCGCCTCCTCGCCCGGAAGGTAGCGGGCGCTCGACCGGGCCTCGCGGTCGAGGCGCGACGGCCGGCACGAAAGGACGAAGAGGTCGATGGCCCTTTCCGACACGAACCGGCGCAGGATGTACTCGGTGACCGGGTTTTCGTCGGTCACGTTGCCGCCGACGACGACGACGGTATCGGCGTCGAAAAACTTGGGCAACGGCATGCGGGTGTACAGGTCGCGAACCGTCGCCGCCGCCGCCTCGGTCGCTCCCGACCCCGAGGCGTCGCTCCAGCGGGTGAACGAATCCAGGTTGTTGGTCTTGAAGACCCCGCGCATCAATTTTTGGAAGCCATACAGGTCCTCGTTGGGCAAACGCGCCGAGGCGATGCCGCCGACGGGGCGGCCGGAGGCGATGATGCTCTCCAACCGCGGCCTCAGCAATGTCCCGACTTCCTCCCAGGTCGCCGGCGCCAGGGCGCCGTCCTTGCGGATCATCGGCCGTTCGATCCTCTCTGCGCTGGCGACGAAGTCGAGGCCGAACCTTCCCCGGACGCAGAGGGTTTCCTCGTTGACCCCGGCCGCCGCCTTCGACCGCACCCTCAGGAGCTTGCCGTCCCTGACCCCGGTGGTCAGTTGGCAACCGGTTCCGCAGTGGGGGCAGAGGGTGTCCACCTCGGTCAGGTCCCAGGGCCGCGCCTTGTGACGGTATGGGAAGCTCATCAGCGAGCCGACGGGGCAGACCTCGATGCAGTTGCCGCAGTGGTCGCAGTCATCGAGGTTCAGGGCGAAGCCGGTCTCCTCGGTGTTGACGCCTCGACCCACGGAGCCGAGCGCCGCGGCGCCGACGATCTCCGTGCAGATGCGAACGCAGCGCTGACATTGGATGCAGCGC
>JASLXW010000295.1 GCA_030740135.1 Nitrospinota bacterium | reverse complement strand
AGATTCCTCGCTACGCTCGGAATGACACCAACGGCGACTTTGCAGGCCTTGAAATGAGTTTTTCCGCAACCTGCTAGACCTGATTGTACCGGCGCACCTCGGGTGAGACCAATTCCTCTTCTTCATCCCATAGCGGAGGCACTGGCAGGCAAGCTACCAGTGGCGCCCTGTTTTGCAATAAAGCCGTCCAAAGAGCGGATGGAGTCCGGGAGATTCTTCGCCAGAGCCGTGTCTCTCGTTCAGAATGACATGTCATCCATCAGTGATCCTCGTAGGAAAAGAACATCCTACCCAGAATGGCGGAGAGTGAAAGACTCTCAGTTGCGAAAAGGGGCGGCTCCCAAAGGGAGCCGCCCCTTTTCGCGAAACGAAAGTTTTCGAGGGAGGATTGGGGGGACTGTTTTCAAAATTTCCCCCCAAGGTTTTCACTTCACGAATCCCCAGGACTCGGCGTTCCAGGTGATGGGGGTGTCCGTGCCGGTGGGCTTCCAGTTCAGGAAGTCGGGCCTCGTCGCCGTCACGTCCACGCGGAAATAGAGCGGGAGCGTGGGAAGCTCCTCCGTCCAGATCTCCTGCTCTTTGTGGAAGAGGCGCGTGCGCTCTTTCTTGTCGATCACCGTCGGGATCAGCCGGTCGATCCGGTCGATCTCGTCATTCACGAACCCGGGGTTGTTCTGGCCCTGCCAGTTGTTTTTCTCGGAGGGGATGTTTCCCTTCGCCCAATAGGCCTCGCCGTCGGTCGAGGGGTTGAACAGCCAGGCGTACATGGCGAGGTGAGGGAACTTCCGGTACCGGACGGTCTCGCCGAAATAGACCTTCGCGGGCTGGTTCCGGATGGTGACCTCCACCCCCACCGCCCGCCAGTCGGCCCGGATGAGCTGCTGAATCTTCTCGCGCACCTTGTTGCCCGACGTGGTCATGAGGACGAGGCGCATCTCGAGGCCGGCGGCGTTCCTGCGGACGCCCTTGGGGCCGGGCGTCCACCCGGCCTCCTCCAGGAGCCTTTTCGCCCGCCCGGGGTCGTAGGGATACTTCTTCACGTTCGGGTTGTAACCGTAGTGCCGGGGCGGAAGCCAGGAGTGGGCCACCTTCTGCCTGCCCGCAAACAGGGCCCGGACGATTCCCGCCCGGTTCGTCGCGTACGTCAGGGCCTGCCGGACGCGCTTGTCCCGCAGCAGGGGCGAGTCGTGGTTGAAGTCGATGTGCTCCCAGATCATCGCCGGGGTGAAGTGCGTGCGGATCTCCGCGCCGCGGCGCTTCTCCATGTCGAGGGCCTGGTCGAACGTGAAACCCACGGGGGAGATGCCCTGGACGCCGCCCGCCGCGAGATTCACCTCCAGCGCCCCCGTGTTGGGAATGACCATGTAGGTGATCTTCTCGAAGCGCCCGGGCTTGTCGGGGAAATGCGGGTTCCGCTCCAGGGCGAGCAGGCTCCCCGGCTCCCACGCGGTCAGGCGGTAGGGCCCGTTGCCGACGGGTTTCGTGTTGAAGAAGCTCTCCTGATAGGCCCTCGGCCCCTTTTTCAGGACGGGTTCGAGGATGTGCCGGGGGAGCGGGAAGTGGACGTTGTCGTTGGCCCGGGCGAACCGTTGCTTCCAGGTCACCACGAGGGTGTAAGGGTCCGGGGCCTCCATCTTCTCGATGCGCCGGTCCACGTCACGCGTGATGACGGGGATCCCCTTCGTCATGATGACCCGGTGGGCGAAGATGAAATCCCCGGCCGTGACGGGCGCGCCGTCGTCCCATTTGTAGCCTTTGCGGATTTTCCAGGTGGAGCGCATTCCGCCGCCCGGCAGGAGCCGGAGGCCGCCGTTCTCAAGCGTGGGGATCTCCTCGGCCATGACGGGTCGGAGCGCGAGGGTGTTGTCCCGCATGGCCAGCGTGCGGAAGATGGCGCCTCGGATTTCCGCGCCGGCCATCATCTCGCCGAACAACGGGTCCAGGCTGTCCGGCTCCTGGCCGATCCCGATGACGACCTCGTTCTTGGCCGCCCCCCCGGATTTGGGCGAGTCGCCGCCGTCGCATCCGGCGGCGAAGGCGAGCAGGAGAAGCGCGAACGGGAAAAGCCGCCCGCGCACGCGGGAACGTCGGCGGAGAAGTGAAGGGCGATGACTCATCCGATATCTCAGGCCGCGCCGCGGCGTGTTTCGGCGCGAAGGGGGGGAGGGGCGGATGAAGGAGTCATCCGGCGCCATCCTACTTCGCGAAGCTCCACTGTTCGGCGTTCCAGGTGACGGGCGTATTCGTCCCGGTGGGTTTCCAACCGCGGAACTTCGGATTCGTCACCGAGACCTCGGTATGGAAGTAGAGGGGGATTGCGGGAAGCTCCTCGCGCCAGAGCGCCTGTTCTCTGCGGAAAAGACGCGTGCGCTCTTTCTTGTCGAGGGTGGCGGGGATGCGGTGGCTGAGGCGGGAGATCTCCTCGTGGACGAAGCCCGAGGTGTTCTGTCCGCGCCAGTTGTTCTTCTTGGAGGGGATGTTGTCGATCGTCCAGACGTTTTCGCCGTCGGAGGAAGGGTTGAGGACCCAGGAGTACATCGCCAAGTGGGGGAACTTCCGGTAGCGGACCGTCTCGCTGAAGAAGACCTTCGCGGGCTGGTTGCGCAGGGTGAGATCGATGCCCGCCTTGCGCCAGTCGGACCGGATGATCTGCTGGATCTTCTCCCGGAGCTTGTCGCCCGAAGTGGTCATCAGGACCAGGCGCAACTTCTTCCCTTTTGCGTTTTGGCAGATTCCGTCCGGCCCGGGCGTCCACCCGGCTTCCTTGAGCAGCGACTTCGCGCGCTCCAGGTCGTAGGGATACTTCTTGCCGTCCGGGTTGTACCCGTAGTGCTTGGCGGGCAGCCAGGAATGGGCCAGCTCCTGTTTTCCCTCGAACAAGGCCTTCACGATCCCCTCCCGGTTCGTGGCGTACAGGAGGGCCTGGCGGACCCGCCGGTCCTTCAGCAGGAGCGATTGGGTGTTGACGTCCATGTGCTCCCAGTACATCCCCGGCGTGAAATGGACGCGGAACTTGTCGCCGCGCCGTTTCCGGACGTCGAGCCCCTGGTCCAGCGAGAAGCCGATGGGGGAAATGGCGTGGATGGCCCCCGAGGCCAGGTTGGCTTCGAGCGTCCCGGTGTTGGGGATGATCTTGTAGATGACCCGGCTGAAAGCGGGCGGGTTCCCGGGGTAATGGGGGTTTCTTTCCAGGACGATATGGTTGCCCATCTCCCACTCCGCCAAGCGGTACGGGCCGTTGCCGATGGGCCGCGTGTTGAAAGGGCCCTCGCTGTAGGCCTTCGCGCCTTTCTTCAGGAGGGGATCCAGGACGTGCCTCGGCAGGGGGAAGTGGACGTCCTCGTTCGCCCGGTAGAAGCGCTCTTTCCAGAGGACGACCAGCGTGTACGGGTCCGGCGCCTCCATCCTCTCGATGCGCCGGTCGATGTCCCGGGTGATGACGGGCATCCCCTCCGTCATGACGGCTTTGTGGGCGAAGATGAAATCCGCCGCCGTGACGGGCGTTCCGTCCTCCCACTTGAAGCCCTTTTTGATCTTCCAGGTGGTTTTCATCCCGCCGCCGGGCAGAAGGACGATGCCGCCGTTCTCGATGGTGGGGATCTCCTCGGCCAGGACGGGGCGGAGGGTGAGCGAGTCGTCCCGCATGACCAGGGAGCGGAAAATGGCCCCGCGGATCTCGATGCCCGCCAGCATCTGGCCGAACAGGGGATCCAGGCTGTCGGGCTCCTGGGCGATGCCGATGATGACCTCGTTCTTCCCGCCGGCCCCAGGCTTGGCCGGGTCGTCGCCGCCGCAGGCGGACAGGGCCGTTAAGAGAAAGACGCTGAAGCCACAGAGAAGCCCGCGCAAGCGTTTACCCCCCCGACGAATGAAGATCGCGGGTTTTCCATGTCCCGATGGACCCGTTCACTGACATGGTTTTAACAATTTTGAGCGCTCTCTTCAATTCGGAGGTCCTTTGTTTCGAGAGAAGCGGCGCCAATCCACGACCCGGCGCTCAGGGCGAAGGCCCGTCCCCTTCACGCGGAACCCTCCTTCCATTCAGGCGGGTTCATCTTTTCGGTCAGCGCCCTTCTCTCGGGCGGCGACGAATTCCAGTGGAAGAGAGGCGTCCCCCGTTTGTTGGCGCTGAAGCCCAATATCGCGGCCTTCTTCGATACGGACGCCCAGAGCCAGGACCTGTTCAAATCGGGCAAGGTCCCAGTCCAGATTTTGCTCAGTGTGAACGCCCACAAAACCGGCAAGGGGCGCGTCCGGGCTCAGACCATCAACCCCGCCGATGCGGGGGGGATTGCCGGCATCGACACCATCGGCGTCATGGCGGGGACCCGGCGGCGCGACGCCGCCTGCCAGTTCGTCGATATCGCCTTCTCTCAGGCGGTCCAGGAAGACCTGGCTCGCACGCTCAAAGTCGGCCCAATGAATCTAAACGCCGCTGTGCCGGCCGAATTGGAAGGGCGGCCGGGAATCCTGACGACGCCCGACGACTGGAAAAGGCACGCCTATGTCCTTGACGATGAGCAGCGCGCGAAGTTGTTGCCCGAGTGGAAAGAATGGTTCAACGCCAACATCGGGAAATAAGGGCTCGCTTTTTTCGAGAAGAGGATATTGAACGGCCCGAAGAAAGGGCGTCCCCGCCCGAAAAGGCGGCCGGACCTGTCTAATTGTGAGACCCGGGGCAGGGTTTCAGGAATTTATCCGGTCGAGCGCTTCTTGCATCGCGTCTTCGGCGAGGTCGCCGGCGTGGAGCTTGTGTTTGGGGAGACCGCCCAGGCCCCGGGCGATGTCTTGGGCGGAGATTTCCCGGGCCTCGTCCAGAGATTTGCCCTTGGCCAGCTCCGTCAGCAGAGAGGCGGCGGCCAGCGCGGCGGCGCAGCCGTAGGCCTTGAACCGGACATCCGCGATCCGCCCGTCTTCAACCTTCAAAAAGAGCTTCAACTCGTCGCCGCACACCGGGTTGGTCACCTCGACGGCGGCGTCCGCGTCTTCCAGTTCTCCCGCGTTGCGCGGGCGGGTGAGGTGGTCGATGAATTCCGGGCTCCGCAGAGATTCATTGTCTTTCGGGGACGGCACAAGCGACCCTTTCTTCCCCGGCCGGCCGATTTCGGAAGCGCGTATCACGGGAGGGGGTCGATCAGGTTTTCACCTTCGCGGCGTCCCACTTGCCCGAGACGGCCCTCAGGCGCGCGACGATATCCGGAAGGACTTCGACGACGCGGTCGACGTCCTCATCGGTGTTCCCCCAGCCCAGACTGAACCTGAGGGAGCCTTCGATCAGGTCCTTCGGGACGCCCATGGCCTGGAGGACATGGGAGGGATCGGTGTTGCTGCTGGCGCAGGCCGAGCCTGTCGAGACGGCGACGCCCGCGAGGTCCAGGTTGATGAGCAGGGGTTCGCCGCCGACGGCCCGGAAACTCATGTTCAGCGTGCCGGGGAGGCGGC
>JASLXW010000294.1:2206-5445 GCA_030740135.1 Nitrospinota bacterium | reverse complement strand
CGCGGCGGCGTCTATCTGTCGCCGGAAGCGCGCTCGATCCTGGACGTCGGGGCGCTGCACGGCCGCGCCATCACCATCGACGAGCGCGGCAAGGTCCTGAACTACCGCATGACCAGCCAATGCGCCTCGGGGTCCGGCCAGTTCCTGGAGAACATCGCCCGCTACCTCGGCATCAGCCAGGACGAGATCGGACCGCTCTCGCGGCAGGCCGACAACCCCGAGAAGGTCAGCGGCATCTGCGCGGTGCTGGCGGAGACCGACGTCATCAACATGGTCTCGCGCCAGGTGTCGGCGCCCAACATCCTCAAGGGGATCCACCTCTCCATGGCGGGGCGGCTGGTGAATCTGTTGAAGGCCGTGCAGGTGACCGACGGCGCTGTCCTGGTGACCGGAGGACTCGCGCTGGACGTTGGATTGATTGCGGCGCTGAACGAGTCGATGGAGAAGAAGAAGCGGAACGCCGCCATCCGGAGCCACCTCGATTCGATTTATGCGGGGGCCATCGGGACGGCCCTGTGGGGCGCTTTCCGCTACGAGAAGCTTGCCCGCCTCGGCCGGATCGCGAGCGTGTCGTAGCCCCGGAGGCGGGACCGGCCGGTTCGGTGCGGGCCTTTCAGGACCGGGGAACCGCGATCCGCTTCCGCCGGCGCGGGCATCATCGGTGGAGGGGAGAGATGCAAACCGTCCGACCCGTCATCATCGCCCGGACGGGGGCGCGTGAATGAGCGCGCCACCGACGAGTCATCACCTGCGTGCGCTCAGGTCCGAGGACCTGGATTGGGTGGTGGAGATCGACCGCCGAATCGCCGGCCGGTCGCGCGCCGGTTTCTTTGAGAAACGCCTCCAGGCGTCGCTGGCCGACCCCGAAGGCTTTATCGTCGTGGCGGCCGAGTCCGGCGGCGTCCTCAACGGCTACGCGATCGCCCGGTTCCAGGATGGCGAGTTCGACGACGACCGCCCGGTCGCCCTCCTCGACGCCATCGGGGTGGACCCGGACTGCCAGAGGCAGGGCCTGGGCAAGATGCTGATCGAGGGGATCGACAAAGTCATGCGGATGCGCGGCGTACAGGAGCTTCGCACCCAGGCCGCGTGGACGGATCACGCCTTGATGCGCTTCTTCGCCTCTGTGGGGTTCTCTCTGGCGCCTCATCGCGTGCTGGAGCGGTCGCCGGCCGGCGGGATGGAAGGTTGAGGTTCGCGGGAGGGGGGGGCCGGCGCCCCCCTTGGAAGGACGGCGGGGGTCATGATCGAGAAGGATTCCGAGATGTCCGACTACAGTCAACCCGGCGCGGAGGAGGAGGGGGAGTTCTCGCTGTCCCGGGATCGCATCCCGGTGCGTTCCATGACGGAAGATGATCTCGCGGCCATCGTCCGCATCGACCGCAAAGTGACGGGGCGTGACCGGGCCGCGTATTACGAACGCAAATTCAAGGAGGCGATGAGCGAGTCCGGCCTGCGTGTTTCGCTGGTGGCCGAGGAGAACGGAATCCCCGCCGGGTTCATCCTGGCGCGCGTGGATTTCGGGGAGTTCGGCAAGACGGAGCCCGCGGCCGTCATCGACACCCTTGCCGTTGAACCCGGCCGCGCGGGCCGGGGTGTGGGGCGGGCGCTGCTCTCTCAACTCTTCGTCAACCTGGCCGGCCTGCAGGTCGAGACCGTGCGCACCACGGTGGCCTGGGACAACTTCGACCTATTGAGATACCTGAAGGGCCGCGGCTTCGCCCCGTCCCAGCGCCTTGTCCTGACAAGACGCGTCGTGTAGCGCTTCCTTTTAAAAGATGGTTCTTGCGGGGAGCACGAAATGGACGACACCGTTCTCCCTCGCAAACCTCGCCGGGTTGCGTGTTGGATTGGCCGAACAGTCTGTCGGTGACCTGCCGTGGCTTTCACCGGCCCGGATTCTCTCGGGTCCCGGCGTCCCGGTGGTCATCTCCCAGCGCCGCTTCGAGGGCGTCCCGTTTCGGAAACAACCCGAAGATCCCCCCCGTGTGGATGTAGAGGATGTTTTGCCCGAGGGCGTCGGCCGGAGGATTTCCCGTCCGGAGAAGGTCGTCCAGGGCAAGAAACGTCTTCCCGGTGTAGACCGGATCGAGAAGGACGCCCTCCTCGCGGGCCAGCCCCGCAATCAGCGAAAGCTCCTCGGGCGTGTTCAGGCCATAGCCGGGTCCGGCGTAGCCTTCGATGATCCGGATCTCCCCGCGGGGGACGCGGACGGGAAAAGCCAAGTCCCGCACGGCGTCTTCGAAGAGGGCGTCCAGGCATCCGGTGAAATACCGCGCGTCCCGCTGGATGAGGACACCATAGCTTCTTGCCGGCAGGCCGTGCAGCGCGACGCCCATCAGGACCCCCGCCAACGTCCCGCCCGAGCCCAGACAGCACACAATTGAATCCAGCGTCACCCCCTGCGCGTCGAGCTGGCCCTTCAGTTCGCGGACCATCTCCACGTACCCCATGGCGCCCAGGGTATTGCTCCCGCCCTCGGGGATGACGTAGGGGTTTCGGCCGCGCGCCCGAAGGTCATCCGCGACCCGGGCCATCACCTCGTCGCGCCGCTCGTATTCCTCGGCGCTCACGAAGATCACCTCCGCGCCGACGAGTCGGTCGAGGAGATAATTCCCTTCCAGCGCGTCTTCCGGCGCTCCCCGGAGGACGAGGACGCTCTTCAGGCCCAGCCGCGCGCCCGCGATGGCCGTCGTCCGGGCGTGGTTGGACTGAATCCCCCCGCACGTGACGAGGGTGTCGGCGCCCGCTTCCAGGGCGGCGGCGATCAGGTATTCGAGCTTCCGGAGCTTGTTGCCCCCGGCCCCGGCCTCGGTCAGGTCGTCCCGTTTGATCCAGACGTTCCGGCCCAAGCGCGCGCTGTAGCGATCGAGGCGCTCCAAACGCGTCGGCAGGACGGCCAGGCTCACTTTCGGGGGAAGGGAAAAGCCCATGGCGCTCGAGGGTCGATGGGGCGGCCGATGATTGCCGGGGCGGCCGCGAATCCGGGGAAGCGCTGATCCCGCAGGGGTCTAACAGGTTGCGGAAAAACGATTCTGAGGGGTCTGAAATGCCCCAATCTGTCATTCCGAGGGCGGCGATGAATCTCCACCGGAGTCAGCCTCATTCATACAACTGATTCAAAAACAACGTGTTTCGAGCTTGAGCCGATTCCTCACCTCGTTCGGAATGACAGCGCGCAAGGTCCGAATCTTGGCCAAAACACCAACCCATCGGAGTTTTTCCGCAACCTGCTAAAG
>JASLXW010000294.1:0-2196 GCA_030740135.1 Nitrospinota bacterium | reverse complement strand
CGTTCGGAATGACAGCGCGCAAGGTCCGAATCTTGGCGAAAACACCAACCCATCGGAGTTTTTCCGCAACCTGCTAATGTCCGCCCCCCGCCGGGATGTGTCCGCCCTCGAAATGGATGGTTCGGGTGCAGGGCGGCGAGGTCCGGCTCTTCGACATGCGCAGCACTCCGTCGATGAGAACGGCCCCGAGGGAAGGGGTGTCCCCGGCTTTGAGGGCCGCCAGCGCGTCCTTTCCGGTGGAGCCCCAGGGGGCGTCCAGGACGGCGATGTCGGCGGGGGCGCCCACCTTGAGGAATCCCACGTCCATCTTGTGGACCCGCGCGGTGTTGCCCGTGGCCGTGCACAAGGCCGCCTCGGGCGAGAGGTCCGAAAACGCCGTCATGACGGCGACCGACCGCATGACGCCGTAGGGGATCACGCCCGTCCCCGAGGGCATGTCCGTCCCCACGATGACCCGGTCCAGGACGCCTTCGGCCAGAAAGAGGTCCGTCGCTTCGACGGCGCGCTTCTGGTTTCCCGTCTGGACGAGCTCCAGGGTGACGTCGGATTCCTTGATCAGCCGTTCGATGTCCTCCATGGCGAGACCCGTCGGGCCGCCGTTGAGGTGACAGG
This sequence comes from Nitrospinota bacterium, assembly GCA_030740135.1. The sequence goes on along the minus strand of JASLXW010000294.1, from coordinate 1,584 downwards.
CCACGTCCGGGCCGACGGCCAGAATCATATCGGCGTCCACCACCATGCTTCCGGGAATCGACCCTCCGCCCGTGTGGCAGAGGACGCGCATGCCTTTGGCCCGGGCCGCGGCGAGAAGGGGGCGGACCTCGTCGGGGTCACGGACGGCGCCCAGCCCCACTTCGCCCACCAGCTCCACGCCCGCCTCGTCCAGCTCGTCGAAATCCGACGGCTTCAGCCCCGGCTCCAGCATGACGGCCCCGGCCATGACTTTGACCCCGCCGGGGCGGAGGTTCCTGAAGGATTTGGCGGCCAGGATGGCCATGGCCCTGGCGCCCAGGCCGTCCCGGGGGCGGCCGGGGGTGTGGACCTCGCCCGCGGAGATCATGGCGGTGATCCCGCAGTTCATGCAGCTCTCGATCCAGCCGAGGGTGTTCTGCCGGGGGGTGAAGTCGCCCTGGGTGGTGTGGACGTGGGAGTCGATGAGTCCCGGCGCGGCGGTCATGCCGCCGGCGTCGATGGTCTGCTCGACGTCGCCCGCGCAGTCGGATTCGCCGCCGATGGCGGCGATCCGGCCGTTTTCAATCCGGATGGCCTCGCCGTCGAGAAGCGGGGCGTTCAGGTCGCCTGAAACGATGGTCTCGATATTCTTGATCAGAACGGAACCGCTCATCTCCCGTGCCTCCTTCCTGGCCGCGCGTTCCCTTTGACGCATTGATTGTTCGGGGGTGATCGTAGCAAAACCCCCCATCCGGGGCAATCCGCGCGTCGGAAGGCCAGCCCGTTCGCCGCCGCCGGGTTGGCCTCCGGGGTTGGCTGTGACTTTCTGTCCTTGACACCACCCCGGGGATTTCGGACCATGCGGGACGGAGCGGCGGATGGTTGGGAGGGCGGGAGGTGGCGAAGAAACCCGGGGTTCAAGCCGAGCGCATCCGGTCGGACCTGGTGAGGTTCGCCCGCATCGGGGCGATGCCCGGCGGCGGCGTCCAAAGGCTTTCGTTCTCCCCGCAGGAGATCGCGGCCCGCCAGCTCGCCCTGCACCTGATGCAGGCGGCGGGTCTCACGGTTCGGATAGACGGGATCGGCAACCTCTTCGGCCGGGTGGAGGGGAAAAACCCGGCGCTTTCCCCCCTCTGGGTGGGCTCCCACATAGACACGGTTCCGGCGGGCGGAAAATTCGACGGAAGCGTCGGCGTGGCGGCGGCCTTGGAGGTCGTCCGCGTCCTGCGCGAGGACCCGGAGCCCCCGGATCGCCCGGTGGAGGCGGTGGTCTTCGTCTCCGAGGAGTCCAGCCGGTTCGGGCTGGCGACCATCGGAAGCGGCGTCGTGGCCGGGGTTTTGCGGCCCGAGGAGTTCCTGGATCTCCGGGACGCGGACGGGCGCCGCTTGGTGGACCTCCTGGCCTGTCAGGGCTTCGACGCGGAAACCATCGCGTCCGCGCGCATCGGACCGGACGATGTGCGTGCGTTCTTCGAGGTCCACATCGAGCAGGGCCGGGTGCTTGAGGCGGAGGGGATGAGCATCGGCATCGCCACGGCCATCGCCAACTCCACCCGATTGCGGGTCACGTTTCTGGGCCGGGCCGATCACTCCGGCGCGACGCCG
>JASLXW010000293.1 GCA_030740135.1 Nitrospinota bacterium | reverse complement strand
CGTGTGGGTTGTCCTCCGACACGGAAGGTTACGCCGCCTTTTTCATGACCTCAATCCAAAACTTTCGGTAATAACTCAAGTAGATGTAGTCGTTGTCGTAAAGGACCTTGAGGGACACCGTCACCTTGCCGATCGCGCCCCCTTGGACGACGACCTTCTGGGCGCGCGACTTGCGCCAGACCTTGTCCACGGCTCCGTCGATCTTGGGTCCCCGGTCCACCCGGGTGGCTTTCAGGTCTTTGAAGGCAAGCGCATCGGGCGTCACCCATCCGACTGCCAAGGACACGGCCAGAACGGCAATTCCCCATTTCCATCCTGTTTCCTGAGCGATCATAGCCATCCTCCTCCCTATTGATCCATCCGATTGATAAGAACACATCATTGGTTGACGAGCGAAGATCTTCCCTGAATGGATCGGATATAGGGGACCAGGTCCACCATTTCCCGCCCGCTGATGTTGGGCCGTGTCATGCTTTTTTTCCGGACCTCTTCCTCCATCTTGTGACCGTGATTCCACATCTCCGCGACCACCCCGGTGGGCGTATGGAGTTTCTTGCCGGCCAAGCGGGACCCGCCCCCTTCCCTTTCAACTTCTCTTCCACCGCACTGCGGTGACATCGGGCACAGCCCTTGACCTCGAAGACCTCCCGCCCCGCCCGGACCAACTCAACCATCTGGCGGCGGAACTCCTGCGGATATCGTGGATGAGACTGCGGCATCGTGAACGCCTCCTTTACTCCCAAATAATCAGGTGTCCACCAAGCCGGGTCACTCTAATGCGACCCTGCGACCCGTTGTTGCCTTGAATAAAAAAAGTTGTGATACCCTGCCAGAGATTCTTGGTTTATTCCTGCTCCGCGGAAAGTCCCGTCGGCAGATCGGAGGCATGCAAACAACGCACTTCAAATCCATGGCCTGGAATCCGGATTGCCCTCATGGATATGGGAAAAGCATACTGTGCCACCTATCCGGAGAGGAAATCGCCTGGCGAATAATCCTCTCTCCGAGAACGGTGGCCTGAGGGCCGGAAAATTTGATTCTGAACGATCCAAACGTTGCCGTCACTGGAGAGGCGCACAAACCATGTTGGCCCTCAGCCCCTTTTTGGAGCCCCGTTCGATAGCCGTCGTGGGCGCCTCGGCATCGGAGGTGAAGCCCGGTCACATCATCCTCAAGAACATCATCGGGAACGGGTTCAGCGGGGCCGTCCATCCGGTCAATCCACGCGGCGGAGAAATCCTGGGCCGTAAGGCCTTCGCTTCCATTTCCGAAATTCCGGGGGAACTCGACCTGGCTTTTTTGGTTCTTCCCCGACAGTCCGTGTCTTCCGTCCTGAAAGAGGCGGGCGCCTGTAAGGTGCGCGCGGCGGTCATCGTTTCAGCCGGCTTCGCGGAGATCGGCCCGGAGGGAAGACGCCTTCAGGCCGAATTGGAGGAGATCGCCCGCCTCACCGGGATTCGCTGTCTCGGTCCCAACACCATCGGGCTCCTGAACCGTCCGCAGGATCTCGTTGCAACCTTCATCCCTTTCACTGATTGGCAGGACGGACCCATCAGTCTCATGGGGCAGTGGGGGATCTTCGCCGGCGCCCTGGGCGATGAGCTCATGCATCGGGAGAGCCAGCGCCTCGGAATTGGGAAGAACGTCAGCTTCGGCAACATGATGGACGTGGACGAGGTGGACTTTCTGGAATATTGCACGCAGGACCCGAAGACGGGTGTTCTGGGAATCCATGTCGAGGGGATGCGCCGCCCCGAGCTGTTCTTCTCCCAGGCCCAGGATGTGAGCCGGACGAAGCCCGTCATTCTTCTCAAGTCCGGCCGCACAGCACAGGGGGCCGACGCCGCCTCGCGGCACACGGGCAGGGTCGCTACGGACGAGGCGTTGGTCCGCGAAGGAGTGGCCCGAAGCGGCGTCGTTCGCGCCCGGAACCTGGACGAATTTCTCGCGTTTCTCCTGGGGTTCGATCGCCAGCCGCTCCCGCCGGGGGGAAGGGTGGCCGTCCTCTCCTACAGCGGGGGGAGCAACGTCCTGGCCGTCGACGAGCTGACCGAGGAGGGGCTGGTGCCGGCGCGGCTTTCGGCCGAGACACGGCGGAGGGTGGGGAACCTCTTGCCGGACTGGCAGCCGGTCTTTGACCCGGCCGACATCGGCGTGGCGCAGGGACACGAGAACAAAAAGACGCATGGGGAAGCCCTGGCCGCGGTGTTGGACGATCCGGGCGTGGACGCTGTCCTCTACATCCTGTGTGTCGTGCCGAATTCCGATTTCGACGGTGTTGCAGAGACATTCGGCGACGCAATCGCCAAGCATCCCGAAAAACCCGTCCTCCTGGTCGGCATGGGAGGTGCGGTGAAGAGGAACTGGCTCAGAGAGGTGGAGGACACGCGTCTTCCCATGTACGCTACGACCGCCCTCGCCGCCCGGACGCTGGGCGCCATGCATCACCTGGCTGAATTCCGCAAGACGTCTCAGGGCGCCCCTGAATCCGAGGGGTCCAACTGAGCAAAAAAGATATGATGCAATATCTAGATAATATACCATAACATATTGAATAAACACCTATTATATTGGATTGTAATTTGAATATTTTGTAGTCTCGGTCAGGACTTCAATGACCGGTTCTCGCCGCGCGGAAAGGCGCGTGGTTCAGCCTTGCTATCGGGGCAAGGGGCCGAAAGGGGAGGGGTTCATGAACAACGATGTCCACGTATTCGTTGCATCCCGACACCAAGCTCGGACCCGTCCATGTAACGGTTTCGGATATGAAACGCTCGTTGGATTTCTACCGGGACGTCCTCGGGTTCAGGTTGCTTGAACAATCGGCTGATCGGGCCTCCCTGACGGCGGACGGCGCTTCGCCCATCCTGCTCCTGACTGAACTTACGGGGGCGAAGGCGGATTTTTCGCGAAACACCGGTCTCTATCACTTCGCCGTTCTTTATCCGGAAAGGGTCGATCTCGCCCGCGCCTTGAAGCGGCTGTGGGATTCGGGTTACCCGCTGGGGGGATGCTCGGACCACGCTGTGAGCGAAGCGCTCTATCTGGACGACCCCGACGGACACGGCATCGAGCTCTATCGGGATCGGCCGCGCTTGGACTGGCCCAGGCGAGAAGGTAAAGTCACGATGACGACCGACCCGTTGGACCTGGATGATCTTTTGAGTGAGGCGGCCTCGGGCGAGGGGCCGTGGGACTGTCTTCCGAAAGGGGCCTCCATCGGCCACATCCACCTCCATGTGGCGGATCTGGAGAAATCGGCGGCGTTTTACCGCGATGCGCTCGGGTTCGAGGTGCAGGCCCGATACCGCCAGGGGGCGTTGTTCCTGTCCGCGGGCGGCTACCATCATCACCTCGGCATCAACGTCTGGGCGGAGAGGATGAGGAATCCTCTGGTCGAAAACGCCGCGGGTTTGCGGTCTTTCACCGTGTGCGTCCCCGACGCCGCCGAGTTGGGCCGGCTCGAGGGCCGTCTGGAGGCCGCCGGCGCGGTTTTCAAGCGCAAGAGCGACGCCATTTTCGTGGACGATCCGTCGGAAAATACGGTGATCCTCCTGGGGGGCGCCTCGCGGGATGTCTTTGAAGTCCTGACGAATTGAGACGGATGGATGGAGTCATTCCGGAACCGGATTCAATCCTATCTCAATGGTCATGCGTAAGCATTGGCCGGCGATTTGCGCGCTGTTCTCTTTCGGGAGAGCTCCGCACCGCGCTGACGATCCCGAGTCGGTTGTTGAGTTCATCAGGGTGACGTCGCGCGGCCGTGCGCCCTTGCGCCGTCTGCCGGCGCAGTTGGACAAACTGAGAGGCCGTGTTTTTCAGGGGAGGCTCGCCGGCCGGGACGCCCTGCGTTTGGATGGCGAGCGGAAGGTCACGCGGACAAGAGAAGGAACACCCCCGCCGCCGCCATCGCGGCGCCGCTGAGGCGGGCCGCCCAGTCGCCGCGGGGGGCCGCCTTCTCCGCCAGGACGAAGACGGAGATCGCCGCCACCCACAACAGGTTCATCACCCCGCCGACGAACAGCAGGCCCATCAGGACCCAACAGCAACCCAGACAGTAGGCCCCGTGCTCCAGGCCCATCCGCAGGGCCCCGGCCGTCCCGGCCCGCCGGCGATGCATGATGAATTGGAAGGGCGAGCGGCAGTGCTTCAGGCAGGCGTGCTTCAGAGGCGTCCACTCATACGCCCCCGCTGCAAGGAAGAGCACACCTCCGAGGACGGCGCTCGTGCTGACGATCATCGGCGAGAGGAGCGCGGCGGCGTTCAGCCGCCATTGCAGCGCCGCGGCGATCAGACTGAAGGCCGTCCAGACGAGGACGTAGCCGAGGGCGAACACGCCGGCGGGAATGAACGGCCCGCCGTCCGCCCGGCTCTTGCGGTGGACGAGGGCAAAGAGCAGAATCATGGGGGCCGCGGTCGGGACCATCATCCCCGCCATCATCACCGCCCACATCAGGAACATCAGTGAAAGGTCGGCGGCGCCCCACGGTTTCATCTGCGCCATGGCCGCCGGCATCTCGGCCATCCCGACGGCCGCGACGCCCAAGTAGATCCAGGCGACCGTCGTCGCGCCGGCGAGCCCGGTCAACACCACGACCCGGTCGCGCTTCATGATGGCCTCAAGCGCGGAATCGCCCCTCATGAAATTATCCTTTGCGTTGCGAAATGTCCCGCTCGTCGGCTTGCGCGCCCCACAGCCCCTACCGGACCGGACCGCTCTGCGTCAGGTGGAGCATTGCAAACTGGCCGTAGCTGTTCTTCAAGTCGAGCGGAACCGCGCCCGTGGCCCGGGTCGTCCCGCTGCCGTACTCGGCCTCGCTGTACTCGAACCCGTCCGGGAGAATGACGCGCGCCCGGTGCTCCTTCCCGGTCACGGGGTTGCGGATCGGCTCCCCCACCGACGCGATCATTCCCGGCACCTCCAGGCGTGCCGTGCGCTTTTCGATGTCGCAATCAAACTCGATAGGCTCGAAAAGCGGCTCGTGCACCGTGGTCATGGTGGCGTTGTACACCTGCAACATCGTGGCGCCCGGCTCGGTTTCCTCTCCGTGGAGGATCTTCACGAGTGATTCGCGTTGCTTGTCGTCGGCGCGCACGTCGATGATGGCCTGCTGGGAGCCGTTCCCCTCGTGAACCGCTCCGGGCCAGTTCACCGTCATCACCCAGTAAAGGCCGTCGAGGCGGACGTCGCCGAATCGCCGCTCGTCAATCCTCATCACGTCCAAGCCCCGGCAGGTTCCGTCGGTGGGCGGGGCGTCGAATTGACACGGACACCCCCAGTTGCAGTTGCAGGTCCCGTACGACGGGCCTTTCATGGTCCACGGAATGTTCGCCATTTTCCCTCGCTCCGGGGTGGGTCGATTCAATGCGTAATTTGCGACAAACATTATCTATTTTGATATAATACAGTTCTTTTTATTAAGAGCGGGTTTGAAATAAGGGAGAATTGG
>JASLXW010000292.1:2652-5459 GCA_030740135.1 Nitrospinota bacterium | reverse complement strand
CCTTTGGCGGGAGAGCGGAGATGTCGGGTTGGTCATGAAGACCTTTGGGGTGAGCCGGGCCACGCTGTCCCGCTGGCAGAAGCGGTTTGAGCCCGGCCCGCGAGGATTTTTTCAGGCGTGGCGGGAAGGTCGGTCAGGCGAACGCCGATTGCGTGGAAGATGGCGTTGCAGATCGCGGGGGCCGTGGGGTTGAGGGCGGGCTCGGCCACCCCCTTCGCGCCGTAGGGACCGCTCGGCTCGAACGTCTCGACAATCTCGGTCTGGTGCGTCTCGGGCGCGTCCAAGGACGTCGGAAGCAGGTAACCCTCGAAATGGGGGTTCTCCACGCGCCCCTCCCGGCAGAAAATCTCCTCCATCATTCCGTAGCCGATCCCCTGGACGGAGCCGCCCTGGATCTGACCTTCCACTTCAAGCGGGTTCACGGCGGTTCCCACGTCGTGGACGCACGCCAGCTTCAACACCCGAAACTCTCCGGTCTCGGCGTCCACCTCGACTTCGGCCGCGTGCGCGGCGAACACCCAGCAATCATAGGGACGGCCCTCCCCCGTCTCCTCATCGAGGGGTGTCAGGTCGGGAGAGTAGGCCCCCTCGGCCTGAATCGTCAGGCCACGCTTGTAGCTGAAGGCCGCGACCTCCCGGAGGGTTACGGACCGTCCGGGCGAGCCGGCCACCGCGACAAGCCCCTGCCCGATGGCCAGATCCTCGGGGGAGGTCTCCAGGAGCGCGGCGGCGGCGGCGAGAAGCTGTTCCCGGACCCGGCGGCCCGCCGCCTTGACGGCGTTCCCGCCGATGTGGGTGGTCCGGGAGGCCACGGCGCCGCAATCGAAGGGGGTGAGGTCGGTGTCCGCGCCGATGACGGTGATGTGGTCGGGGTGGATGCCCGTCTCCTCCGCCGCGATCTGGGTCAGAACACGGTGCGCCCCCTGGCCGGTGTCGGCGCAGCCGGTCCACAGGGTGCCCGTGCCGTCCTCGTTGACCCGGAGAAAGGCGGCGCTCGGGTTGGGGAAAGACGTGAATCCCACGGGGTAGATCATCGCGGCCAGCCCGACGCCCCGGCGCAGCCGCCCGCCGGCCGGTCCTTGAATCCCGTTTCTGTTGTCCCATCCGACGGCCGCGGCCGCCCGTTCGAGGGCGTCCAGGAGACCCACGCTCTCCAGCCTCATGCCGGTGGTGTAAACGTCGCCCGTCCGCAAGGCGTTGACCCTGCGGAACTCGAGGGGATCCATCCCCAGTTCCTGGGCCACTTCCTCGGTATGGACCTCGTGGGCGAAACTGACTTGTGTGACCCCGAAACCCCGGACGGCCCCGGTGAGGGGGTTGTTGGTGTAGACCAACAACGCGTCAACGTGAACGCTCGGGATTCGGTAAGGACCGACGGCGTGGATGGCCGCCTTGGTGAGGGCCGATTCGCCCCACGAGCAATAAGGCCCGGAGTCGGACACGATCCGGACCTGCCGGGCCAGGATGCGTCCGTCCCGCCGGACGCCGGTCTTGTAGTGAATCCGGTACGGATGGCGGATGGTGGAAGCGATGAACTCCTCTTCCCGGGTGTAGCGGAATTTGACGGGCCGGCCGGTCCGAAGCGCGAAGAGCGCCGCGAAGGGCTCGACGACGATCTCGTGCTTTCCGCCGAATCCCCCCCCGCACCGGGCCGGAATCACCCGGACCCTGGACATGGGAAGGTCCAGAACCCGGCACAGGTCGGACCGCCAGAGGAACGGACGCTGGGTCGAGGCCCAGATGATGAGTTTTCCGCCGGGCTCCGGCTGGGCCGCGCAGATGTGGGGCTCGATGGCCCCGTGCTCATTCCACTGGGTGGAGTAGTCCCCCTCGACCCGCACGTCGGATTCATCGAATCCGGAGGCCGCGTCCCCCAGGCGGATTTTCCGGTGAAAACAAACGTTCCGGTCCCAGCGGTGCCCCTCGTGAAGGATGGGCGCCCCCGGCCGCATGGCCTCTTCCGGGTCGAAGACGGCGGGGAGGACCTCGTACTCGACCTGTATGAGCCGGAGGGCTTCCTCCGCGATTTCCGGGTGATCGGCCGCGACCGCCGCGACCGCGTCCCCCAAGTGTCTCACGCGGTCCGACGCCAGAATGGGCTGATCCAGAAACGTAAAACCGCAAACGTTGTGGGGGATGTCTTTGTGGGTCAGAACGCCCGCGACGCCCGGCAGGGATTCGGCCCGATGCGTGTCGATCCTGATGATCCGCGCGTGAGGATGGGCGGCGCGCAGGACCTTCCCGTGGAGGAGCCGATCGAAGCGCAGGTCGTCCACGTATTCGGCTTCGCCGGCGGCGCTGACCGCCGCATCGGGCCGCGTGAACCTCTTTCCGACAAACAAATACCCCATGGGCATCGCGTCCGAGATCGAGTCGCCGGATGTTAATAACCTGTTATGAGATTAGCGTCACTCGGCGGAAGGCGACCATGACGTGGATCATGAATCCTCATCGGGCGAGGAGACTTGATCCAACCAGGGGCGCGCGTCCTCTGTCCTTACGTTTTACTGAATTGCTCCCCTATTGCGGAGCGGCTCTGCTGTGCATTACGGATGTCCACAGGGATTTCGGAGGCTGTCAGAAGGACCTATTATTTCGTATAATCATGGTGACTCTCACCTGACGATTGGCATTGGAACCCACGCGGGGGGGTAAGGAGTGTCGCAATGAAGGGAGCGGAAATCATTGTGGAAGCACTCGTCCAGGCCGGGATCCGTTTTGTGGCGGGCGTGTCGGGGGATTCCGTCCTCGAAATTCTCGACGCCTTATACGAAAACCCGGCCATCGAATACATCCCGGTGCGTCAT
>JASLXW010000292.1:0-2642 GCA_030740135.1 Nitrospinota bacterium | reverse complement strand
GTCTCGGTCTCGATGGCCGACGGATACGCCCGGGCCACGGGCCGGCCGATGGCCGTCCTGACCCACGTCGGACCCGGCGCCCTCAACCTGCCCCTCGGCCTCTGCAACGCCTTGAAGGATTCGGTTCCGCTGTTGGCCATGAGCGGGAATATCAATTCCGTCAGGCTCGGCCGGGACGCATGGCATGATGTGGACGTGGTTTCGACCCTGCGGCCCGTGACCAAGTGGAACACCGAGTGCAAATCCCCGGCGGAGGTCGGCGAGGTGATGCGGCGGGCTCTCATGGAAGCGGCCGGAGGACGACCGGGACCGGTTCACGTCAGCTTCCCCAAAGACGTCCTCTCGGGGGATGCCCGGGGGCCGGAAGTGTATGAACCCCGTGACGTGTCGGTCCCCATGGAGCGTCCCGAGCCCGACCCGGAACGCGTCGAAAAGGCCGTGGAGATGTTCATGGAAGCCGAGAATCCCCTCCTGTTCGCGGGGGGAGGGGTGCAATGGTCGGACGCCTGCGAGGAGCTCCGGGCGGTGGCGGAAACCACGGGGGCGCCGGTCGTCACGACGGATTCGGCCCGCGGCGCGATCCCCGAGGATCATCCCCTTTCTTTCGGGGTCGTGGGAAGCCTGGGGAAGGTCACCCCCTGCGAGGCCATGCGGAACTCCGATCTGGTCCTCGGCATCGGCGCGCGCTTTTCCGATCTCTCCACCATCGAATGGAGCCTGATCGGAGAAGGCGTCCCGATCATCCAGGTCGACCTGGACCCGAATGAAATCGGCAGGCAATACCCCTCGGCTTATGGGATCGAAGGAGACGCCAGGCGTTTCCTGGCCGGTTTCCTATCGGAGATCAGGAACCGGAACGGAGATTCACCCAAGGGACCGGATGAGTTGGCCGCCCTGCCGCGCATCCGTGAGCTCAGGGAAATGGCGGATCAGGAATGGGCGGACCTGATGGACAAGGACCTGAACGCGAAGCCGATTCTTCCCCAACTCATTCTTCGGGAGGCGATGGACCTCCTGGGCGGCGAGGCGATTGTGTCCGTGGGCGCCGGGACCCACACGACGTTCGCGGGAAAATACGTCGTCGGAAAAACCCGCCGGCTGCTCCGGTCGGTGGGGCTGGGTCAGATGGGGTTTTCCTTTCCGGCGGCCATGGGGGCCAAGCTGGCCCTTCCGGACGTTCCGGCCCTGGTCATGACCGGCGACGGCGATTTTACAATGGTGATGCAGGATCTGGAAACCGCCGTCCGGCGGAACCTCGCTGTGGTCGTCGTCGTCTTCAACGACTTCTCCATGGGAGCGGTGCGCCATTTCCAGAAGAACCAGCACGGCGGACGCTACATCGGCGTCGAGCACAATAACCCCGACTTCGCCGAGATGGCCAAGCTGTTCGGCGCCCACGGAGAACGGGTGGAGGACCCGGCAAGATTGCGTCCGGCGCTGGAAGAGGCGTTTGCCTCGGGCAAGCCGGCGGTCCTGGACGTCATCATCGACCGGGACGAAACACCGAAATCCGTCCGCGCTTTTTATCAGAAGTTCAAATAGGAGGGCGTCCCCCGTCGAGCGCGTCGGGGCCGCGATGTCGTCTCTTCAGAAGAAGCGAGGGTGTCCCGAATTCAGTTGAAGGTTTGAGGCGGCGGTCCGTTGGGGGGGTCACCCTATGCGACCTCCTTTCGGGTGTCAAAGCGGGGTTCATCCAGAGCGGCTTTCAGGATCCACAGGTCCCGGTAGCCGTCCAGGCGGTGGATAGTTTTTCTCGGTGGCGAGGAAGGACGATGCCGCCCACCTTTTCACCATCACCCCGTCCCGCCAGCGGCTGACCCGCCGCGTGCGCATCCGCACCCCCGAACAGGGACTCTCGATCAGGTTCGTGCTCACCAGGCAGCGACGAAGGCCGGGCGGAAGAGCCAGGCGGTTGACGGTGAAGATCTCCTCCAGACCCTCCAACAGGCTGGCGGCGGCGTCGGGATGCTCGACCTGAAGCCACCGGGCCTGCTTGCGCAGACGGGCAATCCCCTCCTTCGGCGCCAGCCGCCAAGTCGCCTTCATCGTCGCCTTCACCGGGTCCTTCAACTCCTCGGGCAGGTGGTCCATCACGTTCTTCACCTTGTGGTTGCGGCGCCGCCGCACCGGATTTTCCGCCCCGTACACCCGGTCGATCGCCGCCCGAAGCGCCCCCGAGCCGTCGATGACGTGATGGGCGCCGAAGCGCAGACCGTCCAGGTAGAGGATGAGGAGGTTGATGTCGTCAAAGCGCCGCAGCTCCTGCTCGGCCAATTGGGACTGCTCCACCAGCGAGAGGAGGGGCAAAAGCGCCTGCCCCTCCCCGGCCGGAAAGGCGGCCAACCTTTGGGTCTCTTTCTTGTCAATGTTTGCCAATCCGATTTTAACCGAGTCGGCAGGAGTGAACCGCCACCTCTTTTTCCAACCTTCAACTAAGAATGGGACAGCCTCCTTCTTCCGAAACCAAATAGTCGTAGGCCTTGCTATAAAGTCAAAATTGCCTTCGGAATGTCGTTGGCCTTGCAATCTGGTCGTGTGTTGGAAGTTGCTTTCCTTCTCTTTGTAGGCTCTCTGCAAAGACACGCTCTTAATCTCCGCCTTGCCATTATGGATTAGGGTAAAAGGATCGTGGGACAAACTCG
>JASLXW010000291.1 GCA_030740135.1 Nitrospinota bacterium | reverse complement strand
CTCCTCTCTCTCTGTTGGCCCCTGGAACTCTACTCCCTACCCAAGGAGATGTCTCACATCTATCTGAACCTATACACAAGGCAACGCGGCGACGGCCTCGATCTCCACGCACAGGTCCGGCGGAATCAGCCGCTTGACGGCGAAGGCGGAGCTGGCCGGGGGGTCCTTTGGAAAGTATTCCGCCCGCACGGCGTTCATGTCCGCGTAGCCCTCCGGGTCGGTCAGGAACACGGTCACCTTGACGACGTTCTCCAGCGATCCCCCGGCCGCCTCCAGAACGGCCTTGATGTTCTCGAACGCCTGCCGGGTCTGGGCCGTCACGCTTCCGTCGCCGGCCATCTTTCCCTGTGAATCCAAGCCCACGGTCCCGGAGACGAAGACGAGGTTGCCGGTCTTGACACCCAAAGAGTATGGGCCGACGGGGGCCGGCGCCCGGTCCGTCGTGATGACCTCCTTGTCCAATTTGAAACCCTCCTCATTGAAAGCGAGTCGAAAAGTCAATTGCCTGGCTGCCCTGAAAAGGACGTCCTGATCTCAGATCAACACAGCGGAAGGATCTCCGACCGGATCGGACCGATCCCACATCGTGTCTTATGATTCCTTCCCTTTGAGGAACCGGTAGAGCATCCGGACGCTGACCGCCTCCACCTGATCGTGAACATCCTTGTAATCCTCGTCCAGGACGCAGAGGTCCCGGTACTTCACCGAATCCGCCGCCTCGTCTTCCGACAGCCCCCGGCCGATGGCCGAGCGCACCCGGTCGAGGACCTCCCGCGTCGTCTCCTCCATGCGGTCGATCCACTCCTTGCCGCACACGGGGCCGTGGCCGGGTACGACAACGTCGGCGTCCAGCCCCCTGAGCCGGTCCAGGGAGGCAAGACAATCAAACGGATCGGCGTCCTGCCACCAGACCATATGGTCGACAAACAGGTTGTCCGTGGCGAAGAGCACCCCTCTGCCGGGCAGATGGACGGCCGTCTCCCCCGACGTGTGGCCGGGCGTATGGAGGAGCCGGATCTCCTCGCCCCCGACGTATAAGGTCGCGTCGTGGGAGAAGGTGACCTCGGGGGCGCGGGGCTTGTAGTCCCCCGCGATGGAGACCCCCTCCGGGTCGGCCTTCGCGATCCACGGGCCGACGCCGTCGATGCCGAACCCCCAAAGGGGGGACTTGTTGTAGAAGTTCCGCAGGGTTTCGTCGTGGGCGACGATCTTTCCCTCGAAAAACGAGTTTCCCATCGTGTGGTCCCAATGGGGCTCGGTGTTGATGAGCCACTTCACCGGGCCGTGCGCGGCGAGGGCCTCCTTCCACCCACCCCACTCGGTGGGCTTTTGAGGTGTATCCACCATCACGACGCCGTCCCGCGTTACGATGAACCCCGGATTGCAGCCGAAGATGTTTGTCTCGGCAAAAACACCCTGCGCCACCTCTTCCATGTGATGTTCCTTCCTGACCTCGACCCCCCCGCGGGCGGGGCGCCGCGTCCCGGCCGGGTCGCCGGAGGTCAGCCGCTCTCCACGATGGCGACGGCCTCGGTCATGACGGCGCAACCGGGGACAATCAGCGCCCCCGCTCCGATGGTCGTGCTGGCGGGGGGATTCTTCCCGTAGACCTCCGCGCGCGCGACCAGGGCCTCGGACAGATCGCCCAGGTCCGTATGATACGTCCAGGTCTTGACGACGCTTTCGATCCCGCTCCCCGCCGCTTCCAGCAGTTTCCCGAGGGCATCCAGACAGTAACGCATCTGGGCCTCTCCGCGGGTGCGGTAGTGGGGGAAGTTGGGATCGATCCGGGCCTCGGGAGCGACGCCCGCCTTGTAGTCGGTCGGGAGGATCTCGCTTGTGAAAATCCAATCCCCCGCCCGCAGCGCCTGGGGCTGATGAATGGACGGCTCGGGAATCGCCTCCGTCTCCACGACGTCCACTTTCAAATTGGAATCGCCCGCCAGGGCGATCACGTCCACCTCGATGAGCATGCCCGGGTTCACAAGCCCCCCCTGGTAAGTCGAGCGCGCGGGCGGGTTTTTCGGAAACCGGCGCCGCCACACCCAGTCATAGCCGAAGAAGTCCCGGATGTCGGTCAGCGTCACCTGGGCCTTGACGACGCGATCCAGGCCACTCCCGGCGTCCTCCAGGATCGCGGCGATCGTGTCGAGGACGAACTCCGTCTGTTTCTCGATAGGAGACTCGAAGAGCGGAAAGGCCGGATTCGTCCGGGCCTCCGGGGCGACGCCCGTCCGGAAGTCGCTGGCCAGGACGCCGGCAAGGAACCAGAAATCCCCGACCCGGACGCCCTGGGAATACGGGGCCAGGGGTCTCGGCGCCCGATCCGTGTTGAAATATTCGGGCTCGACGGTTTGATCGGCTCCGATGATATCGACGACCATCTTGCAGCCGGGCATCGGCGGAAGGGCCTCGATGGCGGTGCTGGCCGGAGGAGGCCCGGTCATCCGCTTGCGCCGCACGGCGAGGTGTCCCGCGAAGTCGTCCATCGTCTCGTTGAACGTCTGAATCTTCACCACACGCTCCAGAGACGACCCCGACGCCTCGAGAATCGTTGAGAGGTTGTCGAAGATGTAGTCGGTCTGGAGACGCATCGGCGACTGCAAGGTCGGGAATTTCGGGTTTCCCAAGGCCCGCGGCGCAATCGCCCTCTCGAAATCCGACGCCACATTGCCCGAAAGGAAGACCAGTCCGCCCGCCTTGACCGCCTGGGCGTAAGGCGCGGCGGGGAGCGGGACTTTGTCCGTGACGACAACCTCTTTTTTCATTTTAGAGACCTTAAGAAAATGACATCCACCGGGTTCAAGAAAAGGGGGCCGCTGGCAGTTTGTCCACCGGCGCCGCCTTTTGTTGAACACTTCCCCTTGACCCACCCCCGCCCCGCATGCCCCCGCGGCGATCACCCCCAAGGCGCGCACGTGGATCGTAAACCCCCAGTCCGTGGCCAGGCAGGTGACGCCGACCGTCGTCGACGTGGGCGCGTGGTTCGGGAAAAACTTCGCCTGCGCCGCGTTGGCCTTGTCCTGCTCATCCATCTTCACAATGAACCGGCAGACGTCGACGATGTCGTCCATCGTCCCCCCGGCCCCCTCGACGGTCTTCCTGATATTTTCGAAAAGGATGGTCGTCTGCTCCCCCATGTCCTCGGGAATTCCCTCGAACTCTTCGGGAACGTGCGGATGGGTGTGATAGACCGGAGCGGCGGTGCAGCCCGCGATGAAGAGGATCTTCCCTCGATTGACCTTGACCCCCGGCGCGTAAGGCATCCATACGTCTTTCCGGGCGTCCGGGTGGTGAATGACTTCGACATCTCTCGCCATCGCGGTTGACCTCCGTTGAATCAGTGGAACGGCTCGTGCGGCAGGAGACAGCCCCTCCCAATCATGCCCCGAGCGAGACCCTGGTTGAATCCCGGCCGGCCCGACGGGGCCGCCTTTATTATAATCGCGAAACCTTTGCCCGAACGCGTCCGTTGGGGAAAACCGCCATCCACCGGGATTGTTGGAAACCCTTCTCCTGCCCGCCCGGGAGGATGTAGTATGGTGGAAACGGAGCAAAATCACGAACACCGTATCGAAGATTTCAACTCATTGGCCCTGACCCGGGAAAACAGTGCGGTGAAATCCCGTGCAAGGCGCTTTCAAGGTTCAGGGGATCGCTCGTCAGGGCGGGAATCACGACTGATACTTCGGGGCCTTGTTTCTTCAAGCGCCGAAAACCGGGGATAACTCAGGCCGCGCACACCTTGAAATGGCAGGGAGATGTAGGATAAATTCATCCTTCGACCTCGACAGGGCCTCATCCGCAATCTCGTCTATTTGGAGAAGGAGAATGGCCGGAAAACCGTTTCGGTTTGTGAATGAATACACGGTTTTCACCCTCCCCTGGGAAGTGGGCATCCTCGAAGGGTTGTTCGAGAAAGAGGGCATCGAGGTCGAAATCGCCGCGAAGAATCCCTCCAACGTCGCGCCCGAGCTCTTCGGCCGCAACAAGGAAGTCCTTTTCGAAGGCGAGGACCTGGACGCTTACAACGTCTGCGAATGGGGGGCCCGCAAAACGGCTCCGCGCCCTGCCCGAGGGAAAGGTCAAGGCCGCCGCCCTGATGGAGCCCTTCCTCAGCTTCGCCCTACACGCTCGACCGGCATGAGATGCGGGCGCGTCGAATGTGGGAATGGGGGCTTTTGGACGAAGGCGCCAAGCCCGAAATGGTCTTGACGCCTTCCTGCTGAATCGGAATGGACGGGGGGAATAATCAATCCCCTCGCTCGGTTTAACCTGGCGTCAAAGACCGCCTCCAAATCACAAGGAGTGATTTCCATGCCCACGGTGGAAGTGAAAGAAGCCCTCGCGAGCTTCATCCAGAGCGGCGACACCTTCGACTTTGTCGACATGACCCAGCGCTGGCACAACCGGGTCCCGACGTGGCCCTACTTCCCGTCGTCGGAGATTCGGAACTTCCACAGCCACCACAAGGACGGGCTTTGCAGCCTCATCATCGAGACCAACATGCACTCGGGCACCCACATCGACGCCCCCCTCCACTTCAACGCCGGCGGGTGGGACCTGGCGGACATGCCCCTGGAGCGCTGCCAAGGCTCCGCCCTCGTCGTGGACCTGAGCCACGAGGTCGAGGAGTGGACGTACATCAACCGCGAAATGATCGAGCGGAACATCCCGGAAGGCGAGGCGCTTCGAGAGAACGACATCCTGATCCTCTACTTCAACTGGAAGCGGTTCAACTGGGAAGGGACCGAGCGCAACGAGCAGACCTTCTTCTGCAAGCATCCGGGACCGGACCCCAGCGTCACGGACTGGTTGATCGAAAAGCGCGTCAAGTGGGTCGCCAGCGACGCCCCGGCCTTCGAGCACCCCTGGAACCTGATGATCAAGAACTACCGCCCGGACCTCGTCCGCGAGTGGGAGCAAAAGACCGGCCTGAAGCTGGACGACGTCCACCTCGAAGACCACTACCTCCACTGCCACCGCCGGATGATGAAGGAAAACCTGATGCACGTGGACAACGTCGGCGGGGACGTGGACAAGGTGGTCGGCAAGCGGATCTACGTCATGGCCCTCCCCTGGCGGTTCGTGGGCGGCGAGGCTTGCATCTGCCGGCTGGTGGGATTGGTCGGGGATTGAGCCGGCCGGACCCCGCCCCGGCGGCGCCCGCGGCTCATCCACCCTGAACCGGAGAGCAACGGATGACAACCCGGACGAACATCCCCTCCACGATGGAGGCCGTCCGCCTCCATGGGGTCGAGGATTTCCGCGTCGAGGAAATTCCGACGCCCGAGCCCGGCCTGCGCGAAGTCCTGTGCCGCGTGGAAGCGGTCACCATTTGCGGCACGGACATCGCCATCATCAAAGGCCATCACCAGCAGTGGGCGAAGGACCTGCCCCTGACCCTCGGCCACGAATGGGCCGGCCGGGTGGTCGCGCTGGGCGAGGGATCGGAGGGCTTCGGCTTCC
>JASLXW010000290.1 GCA_030740135.1 Nitrospinota bacterium | reverse complement strand
AGCGCCAGGGTGAGCATGGCGAAGTAGACCCCCGTCTTCCGCATGCTCAGGAACCCGATCCCGAGCGCCACCCCGAAGGACACGACGACCGTGGCGATCATGGCCAACTCCACCGGTGCGACGAGAAAGGCGCGCACCAGGACCTGGGGGACGTCCTCCGTCGTCTGAAGCCACCGGAAGAGCAGCCCGGCCGCGTATCCCCCCATCCCGAAAAATGCGCAATGCCCCAGGGAGAGCACCCCGCTGTACCCCAGCATGATGTTGAAGGCCATGCCGTATAGGGCGTAGATGATGAATCTGAATGAGCAGCGGAACGTTGGGGAGGAAGTTCTGGAGTCCCTTCCAGAAGGGAGCGGACGCCCAACCCTCTCGCGCGGCCCTGAGGGCGACGCTTCCCAGGCCGTTCAGGACAAACGGCGCGAGGATGATCAACACGCCGAGAACGATGATTCCGTACCGATGGAAGAACCGGAAACAGTCGGCCCAGAAACCCAAACCCCGCGTGGAATCGTCAGGGCGCGCAATCAATCAAAGGCCCCTTTCTTGCCGAACAACCCGCGGGGCCGGACCAGCAAGATGACGGAAAGGGTGAGGAACAAGGGGATGTCGGAGGCCTTCTCCCAGAATTCGGGGCCGATCAGGGTGTCCTCGAAGTTCGCCTCCACCCACGCGAGCCGGCCGACCAGGGGCGTCAATGCCCAGATTTGCCCGACAAGGAGGCCCCCGATCACCGGGCCGATGAAGCTCCCCATCCCCCCCACGACCACCACCAGGAAGGTCTGGATGAGGATGTCGTCGCCCATCGTCGGGTCCACCGCGAACAAGGGCGCCACGACGAACCCGGCGAAGGTCGCGAGCGCGATGCCGAGACCGAACGTGAACGTCCAGATCCTCGACACGTTGATTCCCAGCACCTTGACCATCTCGTTGTCGTTCGTCCCCGCACGGATGATCATGCCCAGGTTGGTCTTGAAGAGAAGGGTCCACAGCAGGGGAACAACGATGACCGCGAGAAGGATGATCAATCCCCGGTATAAGGAGAACTCGGCGTCCCCCACCGTGAGGAAGGATTGCGTCAGAAGCGGCGGGATGTTGAGGATCTTCCCCGGCCGGCCCCAGAGGACGCGCACGAAGTCCGGCATGAAGATCGACAGGCCGAACGTGACGAGAACGCCCATGAAGAGCGGATTCTTAGATGCGTAGACCCGGCTGATGATGCTCCTTTCGGTCGCCACCCCGATGAAATAGAGCGCCACCGGCGTCAGGGCCAGGGCGACGAAGAACATCGCGTTCGGCGATCCGGGCGCGCCTTGAAGGATCGTAAAGCCGACGTAGGCGCCCAGCATGTAGAAGACCCCGTGGCCGAAATTGATGATCCCCATCAGTCCGAAAATGATGGACAAGCCCATGGAGAGGAGGACGTAGATGCGGCCTTGCACGAGACCGAGGTAGAGATGCTGGAGGAGCTCCGGTAACGTCACGCCCGCTTCCACGCAGTCTTTCCCCTTCACACGATACGCTCGGGGCCGCTCCCCGCAGGAGGCGGCCCCGAGTCAGTGGATTCTCAGCCGATTAACGAGAGACAGACGGAAAATCTAGACCAGCCCCTTGGTCTTGCAATCCAGGGCCGAGCCTTCACCCGCCACCGTGTCCACGATCTCCAGGAGGTCGAACTTGTCCTCCATGGCGGACTCGGCCTTGCCCTTCAGGACGAAGAACTCCGCGATGTTGACGTGGTCGCAGGCCCGGACCCGGCTGGGCCCTTTGACGTACTGGAACTTCCGGCCCTCGAGCGCGGCCTTCAGATTGTTGGGGTCCGTGCTTTTGATCTCGGCCGACGCATCGAGGATGAGCCGCGTGAGTTCGTACGCCGAGGAGGCGTAGGCCGAGGGCGGCCGCTTCCGCTTGGCCACGAACTTGTCATAGAAGTCCTTGGCGCCCGGGTACCTGTCTTTCAGCGTCCAGTGCCACGACATGCCGGCGAAGAAGCCGTCATACATTCCCGCCCCGGCCGCCTCGGGCATGGTGATCTCCGTGATGGAGAAGGCAATCTGGATCTTCTCGTGAAGCTTCGCCACGATGGCCTGCTCGACGAAAGCCACCTGACGCTTCCCGAAGTTGGTGACGAAAAGCACATCCGGCTTCGCCTTGAGGATCTTGGGGAAGGCGGCCGCGTAATCCAGCGAAGACGGAAAAGGCACCCACGACACGCTTCTCCGCTTGTGGAATTTCGCGCCCTCCTGCTTCGCAATCGCGTCATAGGCCGGGATGAATATCTTCGGCCAGATGTAGTCGTCCCCCAGGAAGTGCCACCGCTTCCCCGCAACGTTCTTGGCCGCGTACCGGGCCACCGCCGCCGCCGTCTGATAGGGCGTGACGTTGGCCGTGAAGAACCACGGCGACATCTTCTTGGCGTTCTTGGGCGTGCTCAGGATGTGCTGCGGATAGTTGGCATAGATGATCTTCCGCTTGCGGGAGATCTCGTTCAGCCGCACCTCTTCCGGACCCACCATCGAGCCCGCCAGGAAGTCCACCTTGTGGTTGTCGAGCAGGTCCAGGGCGTGCGTGGTCGTCTGGTTCCACTTGAACTGGTCGTCGCGGAAGTATAGCTCGACCTTCCGGCCCATCACGCCGCCCTTGGCGTTCACGTCCGAGATCGCGACCTCGACGCCGATCTTCTGATCGAATGCCTCGGTGGCGTAAGGACCCGTCGTGGGATGGATGGAGCCCCACTTGATGGGGACCTCTCCACGCCCGTAGCGGAGAAACGCCGGCGCGCCCTGCACCGCGACGGCCCCGACGGCTACACCCGCCCCCTTGAGAAAACCTCTCCGGTTCAACCTTTTCATTTTCTCCCCTCCTTCTCGCTCGCCCCATGATGAGGGCATAAATCCCCTTCGGCGGGGGATTGTAGCGGGATGGTTACACACTTCCCCTCACACAGAAACCCTCTTTAGAATGAATCTTGGGAGGTGCCCGATTGTTACCAGAACCCGTCCGGGTGATGCAAATTCCCCCACCCCTATTCCTGTTAACGACAGCCGGGCGTCTCAAATTCCCGTGCCGGAAGTTTTATTTTTCATGGCCGCGAGGACCTTGTCCGGGGTGATGGGCAGCGACGTCGCGCGCGCCCCCACGGCGTCGTAGACGGCGTTCGCGATGGCGGCCCGATGTGCCGAGCTGGGCCATTTTGCCCAGCCCCTTCGCGCCCCACGGGCCGTTGGGGTCCTCGGTCTCGATCAGGGCGATGTCGAGCGCGGGGGCGTCGAGGGTGGCCGGGAGCTTGTAATCGACAAAGCTCGCGTTGGAGGTCTGTCCGCCTTCGACCTCGAGCCCCTCGGTCAGGGCGCACCCGACGCCCATCAGGACGCCGCCCTCCAACTGCGCGGCCACGCCCTTCGGGTTGATGACCTTGCCCGTATCGTTGACCCCGGTGACCCGAAGGACGAGGGTGAGACACGCGCCGATCATCCATCCGTCCATCATGACGCCGCACGATCCGCACACACCCATGCCGCAGGCCGTTTTCGCGCCCGTCATGCCCAGGTCTTCACGGAGGACCTCGGCGAGAGACCGGTTGGGATTGCAGGCGACCTCAAACGGTTCTTCGTTGAGCGTAAATTCGAGGACACGCTTCGCGGCCAAGACAGCGCCCTCCCCCGACCCACGAGACAACCCGTTCGCCCAATGGGCAATATGTAACTCTTTCATTATTCAAATTATGGACTATAGTAGCCTATCATACGAAATTGGATGGGTTCCAGTGAGTCAACCTTGAAGGCGCGCGATTGGACATCGGCCGCCCGCCCTCCTTCGTTTATGGATGGGTGAGGAAACCCGCTGAAATTCTGAAAAAAATATTCGGCGGCGCATTTGTTGAAATTTCAGGTTCGGCGTATTAGATTTTGACGATTGGACTCCGGTCGAATCGGTCAGTCAAGTTCCAACCCTCTTCTCGCATCGGATTGCGGCGGATGGAACCGGCCAAGGAAATCTGGATGGATGGCGCGTTCGTGAAGTGGGAGGAGGCGAAGGTCCACCTCCTGACGCACACCCTTCACTACGGCCTCGGCGTCTTCGAGGGAATCCGCTGTTACGAGACCGTGAAGGGTTCGGCCATCTTCCGGTTCGGGGAGCACATGGACCGCTTCTACCGGTCGGCCCATATTGTGGGGATTCAACCCAACATCGACCAGGAAGAAACCCACCGGTCCATCATCGAGCTCATCCGGCGCAACGGCCTGACCTCCTGCTACATCCGGCCCATCATCTATCTGGGTTACGGAGAGATGGGGGTGAACAACCAGGCCGCTCCCGTTCATACGGCCGCGGCGATCTGGAAGTGGGGGGCCTACCTCGGAGAGGACGGCCTGAAAAACGGGATTCGGGTGAAGATCAGCTCATTCACCAGCCATCACGTCAACAGCTACATGACCAAGTCCAAAACCTGCGCCAACTATGGCGTGTCCCAGATGGCCAAGATGGAGGCGGTGCGGGACGGTTACGACGAAGCCATCATGCTGGACCCGGCCGGCATGGTGGCCCAGGGCTCGGGAGAAAACATCTTCCTGGTCCGCAACGGCGCCCTCAAGACGCCGCCCGGCGTGGGGGTCCTGGAGGGCATCACCCGGGACGCCGTCCTGCAATTGGCCGATGCCCATGGAATAAAACGCTCGGAGGAGCCCTTCGCCAGAGACGAGCTCTACATCGCGGACGAAGCCTTTTTCACCGGGACGGCGGCGGAGATCACGCCCATCCGGGAAGTGGACAACCGCCGGATCGGGACCGGCCGGCCCGGCCCGGTCACCCGGACCCTTCAGGACGCCTTCTTCCGCACGGTGCGGGGAGAGGACGAAGCCTACGAGAAATGGTTGACCGCTGTGTGACGCGGGACCCAACGGGTGCATCGTTTCTGCCCCGGCGAGCCTGTTCCGCTCGCGGGAAGGCATGCGCCGATGGAGGTTATTCAAGTTGCCGATCTACGAATACGCCTGTTTTGATTGCGGCCATGAGTTCGAAAAAATCCAGAAAATGTCCGACGCGCCGGCGCGCAAGTGCCCTTCGTGCGGCAGACTGAAAGCCCGGCGCCTGATCTCCCGAAGCTCTTTCGTCCTGAAGGGGGGCGGCTGGTACGTAACGGATTACCCCTCGAAAGACCGAAAGGCCGCGATGAAGGCGGATTCCGACGGCAAGGGAAAGACCGACAAGGCGACCGAGACCGCCGCCCCATCTTCCGGTCAGACCGGTAACGGCGCCGAAGGGACGCCCAAGAAGCCCAAGGCGCCGAAGAGCGAATCGTCGAAATCGAAGGCCAAATCCGAATGATCCGCCGCTCCCGAACCTTGGCCATTCGGAGATTTCCGGTCATTTTTCCGAATGGATCCAAATTTTTTCTCCCGCCGTGGATTTTCCCCTTGCTTTGATCGGGGGGGCTTGTTAGTATCCATTCGCATCCCGAAATTCAATCCGCAATG
>JASLXW010000028.1:9102-16662 GCA_030740135.1 Nitrospinota bacterium | reverse complement strand
CAACGTCCGGCTGCGCGAGTGGGAGCAGATCTATAATCATATTCGACCTCACCAGAACCTGGACTACCTGACGCCCGACCAGGACCTGGAGACATTCAATAAAACGGCCCCCGTGTCTCATATGTCTTGAACCCATACAAGACCTTGACCCTCGGGTCGATGGGCGGTAGATTGGGACCAAGACCGCTAGGGGTGCATTGGACTGAGAGTCATTCTTTGACAACCCTTAGAACCTGAACTGGGTAATGCCAGCGTAGGGAAGCGGCGGATAGCAGGGACGTTCGCGGGACGAGACCTTTCCCCTCCCCGAGCCATCGCTTGACGGGCCGTTTCCCTCTTTTCGGGAGACGGCCTTGTCGTTGAGAGCGAAAGAAGGCGTCGCGCCGGACGATTCGAAGCGCCGGCCCGCGGCCGTCCCGAAACGGCCGGACGGCGCCGGCGGGGCCTCTTCCCGGGTGCGCGACTACACGACCCCCGCCCTTCTCCTCCTGTCCTTTCTGGTTCTCTGGCAGGCGGCGGTCGCCGTCTTCGACCTCCCCCACTACATCCTCCCCTCTCCGATCCGGGTCTTTCAGACCCTCGGCCAATCCTGGGACATCCTCCTGCTTCATGCCGGCCGGACGCTCGTCGAAGTCCTCGCGGGCTTCGGGGCGGCCCTGGCGGGGGGCTTCGGCCTGGCCGTCGGGATCACCTATTCACGGGCCCTCCGAAGGGCCCTGTACCCCCTGGTGATCGCCTCCCAGACCGTCCCGGTCATCGCCATCGCGCCGCTTCTCATCGTCTGGTTCGGCTACGACATGATGCCCAAGGTGGTGATGACGGCCCTCATCGCGTTTTTTCCGGTGGTGGTCAACACGGTGGACGGCCTCGAGGCCACGGACCCAGACCTGTTGGACCTGATGCGGCTGCTTCAGGCCGACTGGTGGCAGACCTTCCGGAAGGCGCGCTTTCCGGCGGCGCTGCCCTTCATCTTCTCCGGGCTGAAGATCGCGGCGGCGGTCAGCGTCATCGGGGCCGTCATCGGCGAGTGGGTCGGGGCGGACCGGGGGCTCGGTTTTCTGATGATCCGGGCCAACGCTCAGCTTCGGACGGACCTGATCTTCGCCTCCATCACGATCCTCTCGGCCATGGGCATCCTACTCTTCCTCGCCGTGTGCGCGCTGGAGCGGATCGGCATGCCCTGGGAAAGAGGAAAGGAAGGCTGAGCCGCCGCCGGCGGCCTATGACCTCCATTCAACGTCAGACGACGAAAGAGGAGATTTCCGAGATGCGAATTCGGCGGATGCGGCGGCGGTCGATCATCCTGACGGTCCTGGCCCTGCTGGGAGCGGTTTTTCTCCTCCCGGGCCTCGGTCCCGGAGCGGTCTCGGCCGAGGAGCGGGTGAACTTTCGGCTGGACTGGACCCCGTGGTCGCTTCACACCTTCCTGTTCGCGGCCGAGGAGAAGGGCTATTTCAAGCAGGAGAACCTCAAGGTCCGCCTGTACGTTCCCGCCCATCCCGAGGACACCCTGAAGCTGGTCGGCGTCGGGAAGGACCACTTCGGCCTGAGCTACCAGACCGACACCATCATCGGCCGCTCGGAAGGCCTCCCCGTCTTATCGGTGGCCGCCGTCGTGCAGCATCCCCTGAACGTCATGCTGACGATGAAGGACTCCGGGATCACAACGCCCCGGCAGCTCAAGGGCAAGAAGATCGGCTCGCCCATGATCCCCTCCGACGACGCTTTTCTGAAAACCATCGCCCGGGCGAACGGCATGACGGTGAAGGATTTCCGCGTCGTCAACGTCGGGTTCAACCTGGTGCCCCCGCTCCTGAGAGGCAGCGTGGACGCCGTCATCGGGACTTATTGGGTCTGGGAGAAGGTCCAGATCGAGCTGGAGGGAAAGACGGTGAACGTCATCCGCCTCACCGACCACGGCGTCCCCGACTTTTACGAATCGGTCCTGATCACCAGCGACGGAATCGTCCGGAAAAACCCGGCCCTCATCCGCCGCTTCCTCCGGGCGTCCGGCCGGGGCTGGAAGTTCGTCATGGACCGGCCCGAGGAGGCCCTGCAAATCCTGTTGAAGAAGAACAAAGACCTCCGCCCCGAGCTGGCCCGCCGGGCCATTCAGCTCCTCATCCCCCTGGTGCGCGACGGCGTCCCCAAGGTGGGCTGGCAGACGGAGGCCAAGTGGCGCGGGTTGCGGGATTACATGCTGAACAGTAAGCTGATCCGCAAGAGCGTCCGCGTGAAGTCCCTGTTCACCACGTCCTTCCTGCCGTAACACGCGGGGGGGGGCCGGCACCGAAGCGGGAGAACCGGCATGAGCGCCCCCCCCCGAAGACGCGCCCGCTTCCTGGACACCGGGTTCGGCCACGCCGGAGGGCACGGCCGCCTACCGCGACCGGTTCGCCGAGGCGACCGCCGAGGGCCACTACCGGCCTTACCAGGACCTCTGGGTCTCGACCATCGGCATCGGCACCTATCTGGGCGATGAGGACGAGCCCACCGACGACCTTTACCGCCGGACCGTGGCCCAGTGCCTGGACCTGGGCTGCAACGTCATCGACACGGCGGCGAACTACCGCTG
The DNA here is from genome assembly GCA_030740135.1 of Nitrospinota bacterium. The sequence continues at coordinate 14,087 of JASLXW010000028.1, read as the reverse complement.
CCAGCGGAGCGAGCGGTCCGTCGGGGAGGGGCTGCGGGACGCGTTCGACCAAGGAAAGGCCCGACGGGAGGAGGTGGTCGTCACGACCAAGAGCGGCTTCATCCCCTTCGACGGCGCGCGGCCGAAAAGTCAGGACGACTTCATCGGCTACATCGTCAACACCTTTCTCAAACCCGGCGTCATTGAGAAAGAGGACATCGTCGCCGGGTGCCACTGCATGACCCCCGCCTATCTCCAGCACCAGTTGGACGCCAGCCGCGCCAACCTGGGGCTGGAGCGCCTGGACGTCTACTACGTCCACAACCCGGAGACGCAGCTTCAGGAGGTCGACCGGGAAGAGTTCCTTTCCCGCGTGTGCGCGGCGTTCGAGACCCTGGAGAAAAACGTCGGGGACGGAAAGATCCGTTACTACGGAACGGCCACCTGGTCGGGGTGCCGCCTCAAGCCCGAGGAGCGGGAATACCTCTCTCTGGCCGACCTGGTGAAGGCCGAGAAGGACGTGGCCGGAGAGGACCACCACTTCCGGGCCATCCAGCTTCCGCTCAATCTGGCGATGCCCGAGGCCATCGCCCTGGCCAACCAGCCGGTGGACGGCGAGATGACCTCGCTCGTCAACGCCGCGGGCCATTTCGGCATCTCGGTGATGGCCAGCGCGTCCATCTTCCAGGGGCGGGTGGCGCAGAACCTGCCGGACTTCGTCAGCGGGGCGTTTCCCGGGCTGCAGACCGACGCCCAGCGGGCGATCCAGTTCGTGCGCTCGACCCCCGGGATGACGGTGGCCCTGGTCGGGATGAGGCAAACCGCCCACGTGGATGAAAACCTGGCGGTCTCGGGGATCCCGCCGGCGCCCATCGAGGACTACGAGAGGCTGTTCAAGCCGGCGGAAGGCTGACCTCTCCGGCGAGATCGCGCAGGACGCGGCGGCCGTCCCCGGACGTCGCAAGCGGCCTCGCTCCCCAAATTCTTTCACCCCGCTCAGGGAATCCCTGGGACCTCCAGAAGCTCTTGACAGGGCCATTGGAGGGGGGCGTAATGATTTCAAACCGCAAAGAGGACCCGAAGAACATCGGTCGAAGTTGAAAGGAAAATTCCCATATGGAACAAGTACTGCCAACCGTTTGCCAAGAATGCTGGAACGAATGCGGTGTGCTGGTGCATGTCGAGGATGACAAGATTAAGGAGATCGTCGGCAACCCCGCGCATCCGGTGACCAAAGGGTATATCTGCAATAAAGGATCAAGATTCACCGAGGCGGTGTACCACAAAGACCGACTGCTTCATCCCCTCAAACGGGTTGGCGCCCGTGGCGAAGGGAAATGGCGGCGGATATCGTGGGATGAGGCGTTGAGCTACGCCGCCGATGCCATCCTGAAGATCCGGCGGACCCACGGCCCTCAGGCGTTCGCCATGTTTGATCACCACGTCTTTCGCGACCCCATCTGGACACTGTTCGAGCGCTTCGTCGGCAATAACAACGTGATCGGCTGCCTGGATCGATGCGACGGTCCGGCATACATAACCGACTATGCCGTCTTCGGCGCGGCCGCCACCTGCATCTTGGAGTGGGACTACGAAAACAGCGGTTGTATCATCGTTTGGGGGGCGAACCCCCCCCATTCCTTTCCTCCTTACTGGAAAGATGTGCGGCAGGCCAAGGGGGCGAAGATCCTCGTCGTCGATCCGGTCCACACGAAATCGGCGCGCAAGGCCGATCTCTGGCTCCAGCCACGGCCGGGAAGCGATCCGGCCCTGGCGCTGGCCATGCTGAACGTAATCATCAACGAGGACTTATACGATAAGAAGTTCGTCGAGCAATGGTGCACCGGATTCGACCGACTTCGGCCACATGTCCAGCAATATGCGCCCGAAGATGTAGAAGAGCTGACCTGGGTTCCGGCGCAGCAGATCCGGGAAGCGGCGCGCATGATCGGGACGGCGAAATCCGCTTGTTTCACCCCGTTGCGGACGGGTGCGGTGGCTCACAAAAAGAACGCCACCCAGACAGCGCTGGCCCACTCGATCATGCTTGCGATTACCGGCAACATCGACGTCCCGGGGGGCAACCTGTTCGTCAAACCGTACGAAGGGTTCACGTACGCCGCCGACTTCCACTACAACAAGAAGTACCGGCTGGCGCCTGAAGTTGAGGAACAGACCTTGGGGCGGGCCGAGTACCCGCTCTATCCGGAGGCGTGCCACCTTGCCGCGAACAGCAGCGTCGTCTGGGAGGCCATGTTGGAAGGGAAGGTCAAGGGAGCCTTTGTCGTAGCCAACGATCCTGTCATGACCCACGCGGACACGCAGGGAGTGTTGGATGCGCTGCACAATCTTGATTTTCTTCTCGTGTCGGAATACGTCATGAGTCCGACCGCCGAGCACGCGGACCTCGTCCTTCCCGCCGCCACGTGGTGCGAGCGAGACGATTTTCGCGCCAAGATCACCGACTGCATCGCCATCCAACAAGCCGTGGCGCCGCCGCCGGCCGATTGCTGGGACGATAAGAAGATGGTCATCGAGCTGGTGAAGCGCCTCAAGGCCATCGACTACCCCGAAGCCAAGGAGTTTCCGTGGGAGAGCGTCGAGGAGTTCAATGCATACCGCCTGCGTAATGCCGGTGTGACGTTCGATGAGCTTCGGAAGACGGGATTCCTGGCATTTTCGAAGAAGTATCGGTCCTACGAGAAGAACGGATTCAAAACGCCGTCGGGCAAGGTGGAGCTCTGCCCAAGCAGGTTCGAAAAGTATGGGCACTCTCCGCTGCCGGAGCATTTTGAGCCTTCCGAAAGCGAAATTGCCACGCCCCAGTTGGCGTCGGAGTATCCCCTCATCCTGCTCACCGGCTGCCGGGAGCTCGAGTTCTTTCATTCATCACAGCGGCAGTTGCCCTGGGCTCGAAAGATTCATCCACAGCCGCGCGTCTATCTGCATCCTTCGACTGCCGGCGGGCAAGGGATCGTCGACGGCGACCGGTGCTGGATTGTCACGCCGAGAGGAAAGGTGAAGATGGTCGCCGCCCTCACCGACCGGGTGCATCCAAAGGTGGTGAGTGCACAGCATGGCTGGTGGTTTCCAGAGCACAAAACGACGAATCATGGCGTGAACGAATCAAACATTAACTTAGTAACTGATAGAAAAACGGAGCATGCCGATCCGGTCATCGGGGGTCAGACCTTCAAAGGCCTTCTCTGCACCATTGAGAAGTTCGCGGGTTAAGGTGGCCGCGATCCCATCAAGCGGCAAGTGCAACGGTAGGGATTTAGCCAAACATATTCGAAATTCCGGTCTGGGCGCGGTTGGGGAACACGGTGCGTTCGGTGAAGGCCCACGTAAAACAGAGCGCCTGCCGGCGAGGACCCGATGACGCGGGGGGCAGATAGGTGAATGCGGACATGGGCGAAAGACGCGACATCGATTTCTCCAAGGGCGGCGTTCACGATTACCACCGCACCGCCGGGTGGCTGGAATCTCTGATCGACCTCCCCATTTACGACCACCGGGACTTTCCGGCGGAGAAGGGGCAGTCGTTCGTCCTGGGGCTTCGGCGGTTCGTGGATTTCCTGGGCGCCCTGGACATCTCCATCGAGGGCGGCGACGGGCCCGAAATCACCCACGTGGCGGGGACGAGCGGAAAGGGGTCCGTCTCGGCCTTCCTGGCCGCCGTCCTCTTCGAGGAGGAGAAAACCCGGTCCCGGCCGCGCGGCGTCGGGGCCTTTTTCTCCCCCCACGTCTCCTCCCTCACCGAGCGCACCTGGTCGGACGGGAAGCTCATCGACCCGGCCGGCCTCGACCGGATCGTCGAGCGCATGAAGCCCCACATCCAGCGCGCCTATCTCGAAGGGAAGTACGGCATCCCCTCCTACTTCGAGATCACCCTGGCCCTCGCCCTCCTTCACTTCCGCGCCCGGGCGGCCGGGCGGGTCATCCTGGAAGTCGGCCTCGGCGGCACGTACGACGCCACCAATGTCTTCGCGAAGACCGCGCTTTCCATCATCACGAAGATCGGCCTCGACCACACCGATATCCTCGGAAGCACCATCGAGCAGATCGCCGCCGAAAAAGCCGGGATCGTCAAGCCGGGCGGCCTGGTTCTCTCCGGCGTCCAGACGCCTCGCGCCCAAAGGGTCATCCGGGAAGTCTGCGCGGAGCGCAAGGCCCGGCTCATCTCGCTGAACGACACGCCCCTGGGCGCGGCCGCCGGCCTGCGGGAAACCCGGCCGGACGGAAGCGTCTTCGACTTTCTCCCCGACCCGGTGACCAGCCTGACCTCCATCCGGAACCTCGAAATCCGCATGCCGGGGAGTCACCAGGTCCAGAACGCCTGCCTGGCCGCCGCCGCCGCCCAGCTTCACGGCGTGGGCGAGGAGGCCATCCGCCGGGGCCTCGCAAAGACGTGCCTCCCCGCCCGGGTCGAGGTCGTCGGCGACGCCCCGACCGTCGTGTTGGACGGCGCCCACAACCCCGACAAGGCGCGCGCGCTCCGCAACGCCCTCGACCTGGCGCCCGCCTCCGGACGCTTCTTTGTCTTGGGCGTCCTGGGAGACAAGGACGTGGACGGCCTCTGCGAAGTCCTCCTGCCGGAAAGCGCGGGCGTGTTCGTGACCCGTCCGTCGCGACCGCCGCGCCCCGCCTGCGACCCGAAGCGTCTCGCGGAGGCGGCCTCCCGCTTCTCGCCGGTCCGGGGCGTCTTCCTGAACCCCTTCGACGCCGTCGAGGCCGCCCTGAACGCGGCGGGAGAGGACGACCTGGTCTGTGTAACGGGGTCCCTCTTTCTGGCCGGCGAGGTCCGCGAGCGCTGGCGGCCCCTGAGAGACATCCTGCGGGAAGGGACGTCTTTTCCGGAGGCGCCCGAACCCGGGAAGACCAAAGCGTCCGGAACCCCTTCAAACGTCGTTGCCGATTCACAGGGCGGCGCGGCAAGGCGATAAACCGATCCCCTGAAACGCCGAAACCCCTCCGGATCCGAGAATGAACATGGCGGGCTTCAA
>JASLXW010000028.1:0-9092 GCA_030740135.1 Nitrospinota bacterium | reverse complement strand
ACGAAAGCGCTCGGCCGGCGGAAGGGCCGCCCCCCCCCCCGCGGCCCACCTTCGAAGGGCGGCGTCCGCCCAGCCCGAAAAAGAAATGATTGCGCCCCACGGCGACGCCGCCTCCATTCTCCACCTCGGTGGAAAATCCCTGAGTCTCGCCCGCCCCCTGATCATGGGGGTCGTCAACATCACGCCCGACTCCTTTTCGGACGGCGGTCGGTTCTTCGACTCTGACGCGGCGCTTCAGCACGCCCGCCGGCTGCTGGACGAGGGGGCGGACATCCTCGACCTCGGCGCGGAATCCACCCGCCCCGGCTCCGCCCGGATCACAGCGGAAGAAGAGCTCCGCCGCCTCCTGCCGGTCCTCGACCCCCTTCTGGAGAAAGAAGGGGACCGGACCGTCCTGTCCGTGGACACCTCCCACCCGGAAGTCGCCGAGGCGGCGCTACGCCGGGGCGTTCTCCTGATCAACGACGTCCGGGGCCTACGGAACCCGGACCTTCGAGACGTGATCGGGGGGTTCAAGGCCGCCGCGCTCATCATGCACATGCGGGGCGAGCCGGAAACCATGCAGGACGACCCCCGGTACGGCGACGTCGTCGGAGAGGTCAAAGCGAACCTGGCGCGTCAGGCCGAGCGGGCCGCCGCCTCGGGGATCCGCGAGGTGATCATCGACCCGGGGATCGGCTTCGGAAAAACCTTGGAGCACAACCTGGCGCTGATCCGGAACCTGTCCGATTTCCGGGACCTGGGGCGTCCCGTCTGCCTGGGCGTCAGCCGGAAGGCCTTCATCGGCGAGATCACCGGTGTTCCGGACGCCCTGGACCGTCTGGAAGGGACGATCGTCGCCAACGCGTTCGGCCTGTGGGCGGGGGCGGACATCCTCCGCGTGCACGACGTTCAAGCGGCCGTGCGCACGGTGAAGATGGTCGAGGCCCTCCGGGGGCCGGAAGGGGAAATTTCATTTTGATTGCGTGAAATCGGCCGGCGTTTTATGTTAGGTGAATGGCCATGTGTTTCATCGACGCCGCCGCGCGGGCGCCGGAACGTGGAACCAATCTCGGATGGGGGCGCTGAGAAAATCACCCGACCGTCGGGAACTTGCCGGGGCATCACGGGTTCTAAGGTTGAAGGGGGCGGGCGTTCGCCCATTGACCGCACACAGGCGACAGATTGGGTTGGAGAGAAGCCATGATCGATGTCCAAAGCCAGCGCGACACCCGCAAGGTCCCATTGAAAAAGGTGGGCGTGAAGGACGTCCGCTACCCGATCACGGTCCGTGACAAGGCCAAGGGCGAGCAGCACACGACGGCCACCTTCAACATGTACGTGGAGGTCCCCCACCACTTCAAGGGGACCCACATGAGCCGGTTCCTCGAGATCCTCAACAAGTTTCGAAACGGCGTGAGCATCGGAGGATTCCATGACATCCTGGATGCCATGCGGATCCGCCTGGACGCCGATGCCGCCCACCTTTCCATCGCCTTCCCTTATTTCATCGAGAAAAAGGCCCCGGTTTCGGGCATTCCCAGCATCATGGATTTCGAGTGCACCTTCTCGGGGACCTCCGGGCCGGGCAAGAAGCGCGACTTCATCCTCGGCGTCACCGTTCCCATTACGACCCTGTGTCCCTGCTCGAAGGCCATCAGCGCGGTCGGGGCGCACAACCAGCGAGGGCTGATCACCACCCGGACCCGATTCCAGGAGTCCGTCTGGATCGAAGACCTGATCGAGCTGATCGAAGTCAAGGCGGGCAACCGCATCTACGCCCTCCTGAAGCGGTCGGATGAGAAGTTCGTCACCGAGCAGGCCTACAACAACCCCATGTTCGTCGAGGACGTGGTCCGCGAGGTGTACGGGGCTCTCCATTCGGACCTCAACTTCACGTGGTTCAGCGTGGAGTGCGAGAACTTCGAGAGCATCCACAACCACCAGGCGTACGCCTACACCGACTTCGAGCGCAAGCCATCGGCCGCGAAGAAGACGGCGGGCGGGGCGGCTTCCTCCGCGCTGAAAACCAAGAACAGGGCCTTAAAGAAGTCCGCCGCCGCGGCCGCCGCCAGGTCCGCGAACGGCCGGCCCGCCAACGGGCAAAAGTCCAACGGCCGAAGGCCGGCCAAACGCCGGGTCTCGGCCAAGACGAGATAGCGGGCCTCGGGCCGATTCCGGAACCGGCGATTGAGGGTTCTCATCCAGGGCGCGGGAGCCCTCGGCTCCCTGCTGGGATATCATCTGGCCGAAGCGGGCCATGAAGTCACCCTCGGCCTCCGGCGCCGTCCCGACGGCTGGCCCCGCCAAGGCGGCTCACCCGCGCTTTCTCTTTTCTCCCCGGATTCCAAAAGCAAGAAGACCGTCCCCGTCCGGCTCACCTGGCCGGAGAAGAGAGGTTCGCCCGCCGATCTCCTTCTCCTGACCACCAAGGCCCACGACGCCGAAGAGGCCGCCCGCCGGGCCGAACACCTCCTCCCGCCCGAGGGGGCGGCCGTTTTGCTTTCCAACGGGTTGGGGCTCGAGCCCGCCGTCTCGGCGCGCCTCCCCGGGCGCCTTTTCCTGCGGGGTCTCGCCTACTGCGGCGCCCTCCTGGAATTCCCAGGCGGCGTCCGGGACACCGGCGGGGGCCGAATCGTCTTCGGTTTGTGGGAGAATGAAGATCGGGCGGCTTCGGACGCCGGGGGCCGGCTGGAATCGATCCTCCGGACGTTCCGCGAGGCGGGGATCCCCGCGGAGGCCGCGCCGCGGCTGGACCGGGCGCTCTGGGAAAAGGCCATGGCCAACTTGGCCATCAACCCCCTGGGTGCCCTCGCGCGCGTGCGAAACGGCGTCGTCGGGACCGACCCGCACCTCAGCGCCGCCGGAAAGAAAGTCCTCGAAGAGGCCCGCGCCGTGGCGGCGGCGGAAGGCGTGTACATCGGGCGGGAGGAGTCGGAAGAAATCTTCCGTTCGACGGCGGCGGCCACGGCCGAAAACGAGAACTCCATGCTGCGCGACCTCTTGTCGGGAAAACGGACGGAGATCGACCACCTCAACGGGGCCGTGGCCCAAAGAGCGGAAGCGCGGAGCATTCCCGCCCCGTTGAATTCGGCCCTCTCCGCTTGGGTGCGCTCCTATCATCCGGGGGCCCGGCCTTGACGTTGAAAAGGCCACCCGCCGGCCGCGATCAAACCGTCCCGAATCACCGGGTCCGGCGGGCCCGGGAGCTAGGAATCGATCCCTATCCCGCCCGCTGTCACGCCAAAACCTCCGTCTCGACGATTCTCGAGCGCGCGGAATCGGGTGCTTTGGAAAACTGTTGGGCCGCAGGCCGGATTCGGGGGATCCGATCCCAGGACAGCGGCCGGTCGATCGTCTTGTCCGACCCGACGGGAAGCCTGGGGATCCGGGTCCGCCCGGAGGGGCTTTCCAGCGCCGGCCGGAAGGTCCTGGCGTTCATCCGGGCGGGCGACATCATCGAGGCGCGCGGCCGTCTTTCAAAAGGGGAATTTCTCGCCGATGAGGTCCGGCTGCTCGCGGCCGCGACCGGACCGGAAGGAGCGGGGGGGGGAGGGGCGGCGGGAATTCCCGGGGCCGGGACGCTGCGGCTCCGCGCAAGTCTCCTGAAGGCCGTCCGGGGATTTTTCGACAACCGCGGATTTCTCGAAGTGGAGACGCCCGCCCTGCTCGCCGCGCCTGATCCGGCCCCGCACCTGGATTCCTTCGCCACCGAGTACGCCGACGCCCGGGGCCGGCGGGGGTTCTTCCTCCAGACCTCACCCGAGCTCCCGATGAAGCGCCTCCTCGGCGCCGGCCACGAGCGCATCTATCAGATCGCGAAATTTTTCCGGAACGGAGAGCGGACCGCCTTGCATAACCCGGAGTTCACGGGGCTGGAGTGGTACGAGGCCTACGCGGACTATCGGTCGGCCATGGAGACCGCCGAAGCCCTGGTGGCCTCCGTCACGAAAGAAGTCCTGGGCGAGACCCGGCTGCGGGTTCGGGGCGACGCCCTCGATCTGAGTCCGCCCTGGGAGCGAATCCGTGTTCGCGACGCCTTCATCCGCCACGCCGGAATCGACCTCCGGGCGTGCCCGAGCCGGGCGAACCTGGCGGAATTTTCCCGGAAGTCGGGCGTGACCGTCAGCCCGGACGACTCGTGGGAAGACCTGTTTTTCAAGATCTCCCTGGAGCGCGTCGAGCCGATGTTGGGCCGGTCGCGGCCGACCCTGCTCTTCGATTACCCTGCCCCCCTGGCCCTGCTGGCGAAGCGAAAGACCGACGACCCGGCGGTCGCGGAGCGATTCGAGGTCTTCGCGGGGGGCATGGAGCTGGCCAACGGTTTCACCGAGCTCAACGATCCGGCCGAGCAGCGCGACCGCTGGGAGCGGGAGCTGGACGTTCGGCGAAGCGGAGGTCCCGACGCCTCCCCCCCCCCCCCCGCCCCGCCGCTGGACGAGGAATTCCTCGAGGCCCTGGAGGGCGGCGTCCCCCCGGCGGCCGGCGTCGCCCTGGGCCTGGACCGGTGGGTCATGTTGTTGGCGGACTGCGCGGACATCGGCGAGGTCCGGTGCTTTGCGTTCGACGCCCAAGGCTGAGCGGCGCGCGTTCTCTCCCGCGAATGGAAAACAGGGATTCTCTGGCGCTTTCCCGGAACGGGGGACCATGAGGGTGAACATCGGGTCGAGATTCGCCGCCGCCGCGCTCGGTTTGGGACTGCTCCCCGGGGCCTGCTCGCTCCCCCCCCTCCCCTCCTCATCGGGTTTTCTTGAGGCGTATCTCAATCACCCGGGGCGCACGCTCAAGGACACCGTCCATTTGCTGGAGCGGAAATCCGGCGGCGAGAGACGGAAGGCCCTCGAAACGATCCTCCGGGGCCTGGGCGTCCGCTACGAAGTCCAGCGTTACCAGGCCGCCCCGGACGCGACCGGGTCGGACGAAGGGGCGAATCTCTTCTTCGACCTCGGCGGCGGCGCGAAGACCCTCATCGTCTCCGCCCACCATGACGCCGTCCCGGGCAGTCCCGGCGCGAACGACGACGCCTCGTGCGTCAGCGCGATCCTGGACGCATCGGCCAGACTCCGGCGGACGCCGCCAGCCAATCTGAAGGTCCGGTTCATCCTCTTCGACGACGAGGAAAGCGGCCTGAAGGGGTCGAAGGAATACGTCCGCGCCCATGACCTGAAAAACGTTCTCGCCATGTTCAGTCTGGAACTCTGCGGGATCGGGGACGCGGCGGCGGTCTGGGAATCCGAAGAGACGGAGAGAAAAACCCCGGCGATCCGGACGCTCCTTCAGACCCTCGAAGAGAACAACGTCGCCCACCTCGTGGAAGGAGACATCCCGAAATTCGGCTCGGACCACGAGTCCTTCAGGGAGGCGGGAATTCCCGCGCTGGCCCTATCCATCTTCCCGAAAAAGGAAGAATCGATCCTGCGGGAATTCATCTTCAACCCGGGCTCGCCCAAGTGGGCCGACCGAGGGAATTGGCCCTCCATCTTTCGGCATTACCACACGCCGAACGACACGGCCGACCGATTGCGCGAGGGCGCGATGGCCTTGATGTCGGAGATCATCTACCGGACGGTCTTGGGACTGAGCCAAACGCTCAAAAAATCTAAGCAGGTGGTTTCGGGGGGCGCCGCAAATCCGGAAGCCCGGCCATGGGGCCGCGCTCAATCCCTTCGGGACCTTCCGGATCCTTCGCCCGCTCAGTCCCCCCCCCTCCCCCCTCGGGCGGTTCGCCCTCCAGGAGAACGCTGGCCAGGGCCAGGTCCCGGGAGTGGGACAGGCTCAGGTGCGCGCGGCGCACCCCCAGGGCGTCGGCCACATCCCGGGCGACGCCCGTGAACCGCAGCGTCGGGGGGCAGCCCTCTTCCCGGAGGACCTCTACGTCTTTCCAGGTGATCCCGCGCGCCCACCCGACGCCCAGGGCTTTCAGGGCCGCCTCCTTCGCCGCGAAGCGGGCCGCAAGGTGCTCATCGGGACGTCCTTTCGACTCGCAGTAGGCCCTCTCTCCGGGCGTGAAGACGCGGCGGTGGAGCCGGTCGCCGTGCCGTTTGCCGGCTTGGGCCATCCGCTCGATTTCCAACAGGTCGGACCCGATCCCCAGGATCACCACGTCTCTTCGCCTCCATCGTTGGGCCGCGCCGCTCTCGGTCCGAAAACGCCGGGTCCGAAAACGCGATGTGAAATTATAGGCCGATTCCGGTTTGACAGAAAAGTTACATTTCACTCGTTGGATTCCACGGGCGAGGCGCATAAATTTGGAGTCAAGGTGAGCCATGCGCGTACATCAGAGCGGTGAGAAGAGGGCGCGGAGGCGCTTCCAGATCATCCTGGGATTGAGCGTTTTGATTCCTTGCGCCCTCCTGGGCGCCCTCGCGGTGCACATCCTCCGCTCCCGTGAGGCCCAGATGCTCGAAATGGCCCGGTCCCGGACGCGGGCGACGGCGCAGATGGCGGTCTCGGCCGTCGAGAAGGCCGTGGCGGCGCGGACGGGTGAAATCCTGATGGGGTTCATGAAGGTTGTCCTCGAACCCGGGCCCTCGTTGAACAAAACGTTGAGCGCCTACCTTGCGGCGCACCCCATGTCGGTCGCCGCCTTCGTATTCGACCGGGAAGGAAAGGTGTCAGGCCGCGCCGTCTCGGGTCCGGGGAAGGCATCCGCGGCGTTCCGTCCCGGGTCTCCCCTTCTTCAGCGGATTTACGCGGGGGTCCGAACCCGGCGGCACGGAGGGCGGACGGATTTTTCTCTCCACGAGCGGGCGGGGGATCTCAAACTCTTGATCATTCACACCTCTTCTGGGCAAGCGCCCGGACTCCCCCCCCGCCTCTCTCGCCGTCGCCCTGGACTGGGATTGGCTGAAAAAGAACGTGGTCGCTCCCGTGCTCAGGAAACAGGCCGGGGGGTCGGGACTCACGGTCCGGCTGACCGGAAAGGGGGCAAGGGCGCCGGCCGGGGCGTCCTCGGCGAGCGCGCCCTTTTCCGAAAGCGCGCCCCTGGGCGCCGTGGAGGTCAGCGGCGTCGAGGCGGCCATCCGCCGGTCGAGAAACCGGGACCGGGTCCTGCTGGGGATCGGCCTCGCGCTGGTGTACGCGGTGGTGGCCGGGGGCGTCTTCTTCAGTTGGAGGGTGTTCAGGCGGGAGTGGGCGCTCAACCGCCTCAAGACCGAGTTCATGGCCAACGTCTCCCACGAGCTGCGGACGCCGCTGTCCCTCATCCGCATGTACGCCGAATCCCGCCTGCTGGGCAGGGTCTCGGACGAAGCCCGGCGGAACGAGTATCACCAGAACATCGTCCGGGAGACCGGCCGCCTCACGCACCTCATCAACAACGTCCTGGATTTTTCCGAAATCGAGTCGGACCGCAAGAAGTTCGAGTTCCGCCGGGCGAGCCTGGCGGATTTGGTGCGGCGGGTTCCGGCCGATTACGGCCCGCATCTCGAACGGGCCGGGAAAAGGATCGACGCTCGCATCGCCGACGGCGCGGCCAAGGCGCTCCTGGACGAAGGGGCCGTGACGCAGGCGCTGATCAACCTCCTCGACAACGCCGCGAAGTTCTCGCCGGACCCATCCGAGATCACCGTCCGCGTCTACGCCGACGGCGGCCCGGCGCCGGGAAACCTGGTGCTGGAGGTGGCGGATCAGGGGAAAGGGATCGCCCCCGATCAGCGCGCCCGCATCTTCGAGCCCTTCTACCGCGTGAATCCCGGAATCGCCCCCCGGGGCAGCGGATTGGGCCTGGCCGTCGTCCGGCACGTGGCCGAAGCCCACGGCGGGACGGTCCAAGTCGAGCCGGTCCGGGGGGGCGGAAGCCGGTTCATCCTCCGTCTCCCGCGCGAAATGGGGCCCGCCGGCGGCGCCGGCCGGGAGGAAGACGCGTGAAAAAGACCCGGATTCTCGTGGTGGACGACGACCGTGACATGGTGCGGGGGCTGGAGGACAACCTCGCCCTGGAGGGCTACGAGGTCATCACCGACGACGACGGCGAGACGGGGCTTGCGGCCGCGCTGGCCGCCAAGCCGGACCTGGTCATCCTCGACATCCTGATGCCGGGGATGGACGGGTTGGACGTCTGCCGCCGGCTGCGCCGGCAGAACGCCGAGGTACGGATCCTCCTCCTGACGGCCAAGGGGCAGGAGTCGGATAAAGTCCTGGGACTGGAACTGGGGGCGGACGACTACATCCACAAGCCCTTCGGCCTGCTCGAGCTCCTGGCCCGCGTGAAGGCCCACCTGAGAAGGGCGGGTCCGGGGGTCCGGGCGGAACCCTATCGGTTCGGCGACGCGCGCGTCGATCCCGTCCGGCGTGAAGCGACCCGGGCCGGCGTCCGCATCGAACTCACCGCGAAGGAGCTCGATCTCCTCGTCTATTTCCTGGAACACCCCGGCGAGGCCCTGAGCCGCGACCATCTGCTCGAAAACATCTGGGGCTATGAGCGCTATCCCACGACCCGAACGGTGGACGACCACATCCTGCGACTCCGGAAGAACCTGGAGCCGGACCCCGCACATCCCCGCCACTTCCTCACCCTTCACAGCGTGGGCTACAAATTCGACCCCGGCGATTGACGAAACGGCCGGAACGCATTTTGACTCACCCTTGACATAACCGTGACATCCCGAAGCGGCGCGGCGGCCATATTGGGTTGCGTGGTTCGTCCTGGTCCATCCACCCAACCGGCCGCCCGACCCATGGGTCCCGATCGGCCCCCATCGAGGAGAAATCAATCATGCGTAAGAGATTCATCATTTCCGCAACCCTGGCCCTGTTGTCCGCCCTCAGCATTCCCGCCCTTTCCGCGGAGATAAAAAAAGAGGGGATGATGAAGAAAAACGGAATTGTCAAGAAAGAAGCCCCGATGAAAACGGACGGAATGTCGAAGGACGATGAAATGATGAAGAAAACGGGAATGACCAAGAAAGACGGTGCGATGAAGGCGGACGGAATGTCGAAGGACAATGGGACGATGATGAAAGGCGACAAAACCAAAAAGACCGGAATTGTATAGGTTCAGATAGATGTGAGACATCTCCTTGGGTAGGGAGTAGGGTTCCAGGGGCCAACAGAGAGAGAGGAGGTCCCTGGATGCAAGTGTTTGGGTTGCCTCGTAGCCTCCTGCGCGCAGG
>JASLXW010000289.1 GCA_030740135.1 Nitrospinota bacterium | reverse complement strand
GAAAATGCCTTTTTCCAAAAACCGGGAGTGGGCGATCAGCGTGGCGACCAGGATTCCCGAGACGGCGGAGCCCGCGAATCCCAGGAAGGCCTCGGTCAGCGTCAACCGGGTGTGGAGCCAGAGGTCCGGCGATTTGAAGAACTGGCGGAATATGCCCGAAGGGCTGGGCAAGAGCCACCGGGGGACCTGAAACACGCTCACGGCGAGCTCCCAACCCCCCAGGATGACAATCAGGAAGATGATCGGAGGCGCGTAGACCTCGCGAATTCGCCGGGAGAGCGGGGGTTTGAAGGATTCGCGCTCCTCCATCATGTCAACTCGCCCACCAAGTGGCCGCGGACTTCCGCCAACAGGTCGAAATATGGACGGCTTTCGGTCATCTCCGGCGTGCGCGGGCGGGGTAGATGAACGTCGACCTCTTTCCGGATGCGGCCCGGCCGGGGGGACATCACCACCACCCGGTCGGACAAAAACACGGCCTCCGCCACACTGTGGGTGACGAAAACAACCGTCTTCCGCCCTTTTTCCCAGAGCCGGAGGAAGTCCTCGTGAAGGTTCTGGCGGGTGATTTCGTCCAGGGCGCTGAAGGGCTCGTCCATCAGAAGGGTGGAAGGGTCAAAGCCCAGCGCTCGGACGATGGCCACGCGCTGCCGCATTCCGCCCGAAAGCTCCCAGGGCTTCGCGGCGGCGAAGTCCCGAAGCCCTACGAAATCGAGCATCTCCAGGCAGTGACGCTCCAGGTCTTTTTCGGGATAGCCGATCACTTCGAGAGGCAGACGGATGTTCTTGAGCACGTCCCGCCAGGGAAGGAGGACCGGGTCCTGAAAGATGAAGCCGAACTCGTGTTCGACCTGCGCCTCCCGGACGGATTTTCCTCGAACCGAGATTTTTCCTGCCGAGGGCTTCAGGATCCCGCTGATGATTTTCAGGAGGGTGGATTTTCCGCACCCGGTCTGACCCACAATGGAGACGAACTCTCCCTCCGCCACGCTCAGCGTGATGTCCTGAAGGGCGTGAACCGGGCCCTTAGCCGTCAGGTAGGTCTTATGGATCTCTTGAAGTTCGATGCAAGGTGTCGTCATCAAGAGCCGATTCATCCCCTCCGGTTCATTTCCCCGGTGAACCTCCAGGGTCCTGTTTGAGAAATCTGTTGATGAATTCGAGCGGGGTCATTCACGCATTTCGGCCGGGCTGGAGGGTCGGCCGACCCGCGCCCGGCCTGCCCGTCGGTGGGATCCACCGTCCACCGGTAGGGCGGGCATCTTGCCCGCCCTACCCACTCACCCACCCACCTGACCTTCCACGCCGGGCTTCGCACTCCCCCCGATCAAGGTCCAGGGGAACATGCGCCTTGATCATCGCCGGTGTTCTTATGCGAATGGATCAAACACCACACTAGGGTAGAAACGCGTTGGTGTAGATGGATCCGACCGGAACCTTTTTCTCGATCAGCTTCAGGTCGAAGAGGATGTTTTGGGTCTTCCCCCAGCCGTTGCTGGTCTGAACGCCCACGCGCTTGCCGGGTCCGTCGGCGAAGAGGACGGCTTTCATCACCTTTTGCCATATGCGGCTTTGCTGGCCGAGTTTGGCCTGGGTGACTTTTTTCTTCACCGCCGGCGCCACCTCGTCCGGATGGTCCGCGGCGTATTTGATTCCACGCAGAGAGGCCTTCAGGAAGCTCCTGATCATCGCGCCGTCCGATTTGAGCAGGTCTTCGCGCGTGGCGATCGTCAAGCCGTACATCTTGACTCCATAGTTCGCGAAGAGAAATTCCTTCACCTTGAGCCCTTTGTCCGCGGCCCTCAGCGGTTCGCTTGTTGTGAAGCCCACCAGGGCGTCCACCTGCCCGGCCAGCAGCGGGGCCACGCCGAACCCGATGGGTATCAGCTTCATATCCTTTTTCATGTCGAGACCCTGGGCCCGGGTGAATGCGCGAAAGCCCTGGAAGGTGGAGGACTTGTGCTTGACGCCCACCTTGAGCCCTTTCAGGTCTTTGGGGGTCTTGACGTCGTGTTTTCCGGCGTTCCACACGATCATCTGCGGAGTCCGCTGCCAGTAGACGGCGATGGATTTGACCGGAACCCCTTTGACCCGTCCCTGAACGATAACCGGCGCGTCCACCAGACCGAACTCGATGGACCCTCCGCCCAGCAGTTTCAGCGAGTCCGTCGAGCCCGAGCCTCCCATCACCTGAACGGACAGGCCCTCGGCTTTGTAAAACCCTCTCTCGGCGGCGACCAGGAAGGGGCCGTGCGCCGCGCTCATCTTCCAGTCCATCCGGAACTTCACGGATTTCTGCGCCGCGCTCGAACCGGAAAACCCGACTCCGCTCAAAAAGAAGGCGAGCGCGACGGTGAATCTCAGGACACAGGAGCGATTCCGAAACATCTTTCTGCCCTCCCTTGCCCACCCGGATCATCCTGATGGGTCTCCAGGGGATTATTCGCAGGCCGCCCTCGCGGACTGCCGGATCAAAATCGTCACGGCTCCGGTTCGGAGTGGGAGCCGCATCATCGACGAATGAGTCTGAAATCGCGGATCTCAGACCGCACGCCCCGGTTCAGCCGGGGACCGCCCATCGATTCACGCGCGCCGCCGCGCTCCGGGGCGCAAAGAGTACGCAACTGGGTTCGCAGGTCCGTTTCCTTCCGGACTCCCCACGGCGCCGCGATTGAATGGGTTGAATTTTCCTGCTTGCAGACATCAGTCTATCGTCTGATATCAATGAGAAGGGTGTCAAGCACTATCTGCCGCTTCGCGCCGGTGTGCCGTCAACAAATGTTGACCCCCCTTTCCGGACCGGGCGCCGCGCCGGGTCATCCGCATCGCCGGAAATGGATCACCCGCCTCGCCGCCGCATCATCTCCAACAGGTCGGGAACGCGGTCGAGGCCCGGGTGGAAGGGGACCTCCGGGAACGGCTCCCCGAAGGGCCGGGTGGCGTCGATCCCCAGCGCCGATCCCAACTGCCCATCGGGTTTCGAGGGGTCCAGGTTGGCCGTGGGGTAGTTGGGGATGATGATCACGTCTTCCGCCGGCCGGGCCCGGGTGGCGATGGCCCACAGGACCTGGGAATGATCGAAGACGTCGATGTCTTCATCGCACACGACGACATATTTGAGGGGCTTCTCGCTCCCGATAGCGGCCATCAGGACCTTGCGGCCTTCGCCCAAAAAGGTCTGCTGAACGCTGATGAAGATGATGAACGCGCAGCAGCCCGCCCCGGTGGCGTGGACACTTTTCAGGCCCGGGAAACTCGGTTTCAGATACCGGTATAACGCGGCCTCGCTGGGGAGCTCCTTGAGGAAGTGGTTTTCGGTCATGGGGCGTCCGGTCAGGCCGGCGTGGAAGATCGGGTTCCGCCGGTGGGTGACGGCCGTCACCTCGACGACGGGCTGCATCGAGGCCGGGCCGTAATACCCCGAGTATTCGCCGAAGGGGCCCTCGTGCTCCCGGCGGTGAGGGAGGACCCGGCCCTCGATGACGATTTCCGAGTTCGCGGGCGCCTCCAGGTCCACGGTCTCGCACTTCACCACGTCCACGGGCCTGCCCCGCAGCCCGCCGGCGATCGCCAGCTCATCTTCCCCGTAGGCGGCCGTCACCTGTGTGGCGAGCATCACCGCCGGGTCGCACCCCATGGCCACGGCGATCTCCAGAGGCTCGTCCTTGGCCTCCGCCTTGGCGAATTGGCGGAAAAGGTCCTGGTATCCCGAAGGATAGACGTTCAACTCGCGTTTTCCGCGGAGCTGCATCCGGTAGATTGAGGCGTTCTTGGAGCCGTCCTCGGGGTCTTTGCTGATCTGGATGCCGTGGGTGATGAAGGCGCCGCCGTCCTGCTCGGCGTAGGTGGGGATGGGCAGGCGGGTGAGGTCCACCTCGTCCCCTTTCAGGATCACGTCTTTGCAGGGACCCGTCTCGACCAGCCGGGGGGGGATGGGGTGGCCCACTCCGTGGTCGAACTGTTCGTAAACGTTTTCCGAATCGGCCTCCAGGGCCATGAGGAGCCGTCGGCGGCAGGCGAAGATTCCCCCGACGACCGATGTGTCGTGCCCTTTTACGTTCTCGAACAGGAGAGCCGGTCCCTCCTGATCGGAGGTCTTCCGGATGTAGGCGGAGATTTCATATTTGGGGTCCACCTCTTCGGAGATGCGGAGGAGGTCGTTTCGTTCCTCGAGGTATTCCAGAAAATCCCGCGGATCGTCGAACGGCATTTTCGAATCTCCTTTGATTCCACGGTCCGGGACATCAGCCGGGAACTACAGCGAATTTCAGGACACACAATTGGCTCGGATGCGCCATCCTATCGTGAATTTCTCATCCAGGGAATACCGAATGGGGTTGCATAGGCGGCTTTTGGAGACCGTCCGCGATCTGACGGGGTCAACAGAATAATCGATGGATTGCGGGGGAAAGGAGGGGCTCCGCTTCGGCCGGGGGCTCGCCTGTTTGAGAAATCCGCCCTCGCCGGAATCGGGTCACGCGGGTTTGAGGGTGCCGAGGATCTGCTGGACGACGGGAAGGTGTTTTTCGAACTGGCCCTTTTCGCCGATGCCGAGGACGAGAAGGATGTTCGCCAACTTCGTTTTCAGGAGAAGCGTGGCGATGTCGACTTTCTTTCCTTCGGCTTCGCCCGAGGCGGCCACGGTGAGGCCGCGCAGGCCATTGATCTCGACGGGCTCCGGCTTCCCCTCGATCTTCGAGGAGCGGACGAATTTCGAGAGATCTTTGTCCAGATTCTTCACGGCTTCGTCCAAATCTCGGGCCGTCACCACCCCGAACACGAGCAGCAAGGTCCCGTCCCGGGGCGAGGCCATGAGGATGCCTTCCTGCCTCCTGACCCCCCAGTACTCGGGCAATTCGACCTGAACCCCGGAGGCCCGGATGAGGATCGGTTTCGCCGAAACGCTTACCGGAGCAAGGATCAGACAAACCAGGATCGCGGCCGCAAAGCGCTTCATTGCAAATCTCCAAAATCACGGGAGCGGACTCGGCGACGTTCCAATCGCCGATCATCACCGGTCCACGCGGGACCCCTATAAACTTTAAACCCCACTCTACAATATAGGTTACCACAAGGGCGGGGGGGCAAGACAATCTCGATGATTGAGAGAATCCGCCCCTCAGCCCGGCCCCTTTTTTTCCTCTTCCACTCAATTTCCAACCAAGCCCTGACGATAAGATGTCTACGGCAGTTTTTCGATAACGTCTCTGCGAGGAAATCCGAATTTAGGAAGAGGCATGTCTTACAGGAGACGACTGTGAGACATTGATGAGACAATCATTGTTGTATCAAACGGGTCACGATCGAAACAGGTGATTGAGGTGAGATATCTCACAACCATTTGATAATAGACGATTAATGCGCTTGCCGCCGTATTGGCACAGTCTTTGTTATTACCGTGCCTATCCGCTTGACACCCACACCCACTACATCTAGGGTGGGCGTCAAGCGGATGGGAGGTGGCTGTGGACGTT
>JASLXW010000288.1 GCA_030740135.1 Nitrospinota bacterium | reverse complement strand
CAATACGCCGCCGCGTCGTGCCAGCTCACCCCCGCCACCGGCTGCCGGGCTCCGTTGAACCGCGCGTCCTCCGCGTAAGGCGAGACCCGGCCGCCTCCGGCCGCCCGGACAAATTTCGTGTAGCGGCCATTTGTAACCTCGTTGCGGTCGACGAAAAACGTCTCCAGGTGAAGGCGCGCCTAGTAGTATTCAACCCCGTGCTTCACCCATTCGTAGCCCCCGGGCAGACTCGGGGGGGATTTGTCTTTCTCGACCGAGATTCGTCTCCCGATGAGAAAGGGTCCTTTCGAAATTCGAACCATCGGCCCCGCGTCCCCCCCGCCTCCCACTCGAGGTCCGGAGGAGACCGTCCCGCCGGAGGCCCGGGGCGGGCCGAGGGAGATCGCAACCGGCCCTCCCCCGGCCGCCAGGAGGAAGAGGGTGTGCCGTTTCATCGGTTGAGATTGATCCGGGTCGTCTCACGCATCAGCGGGCCGGGCAGGCGGGGGGAGGAGGGAGGGGCTTCCCTCGGCGATCTCTCCGCCGCCCACAACCCGCATCAGTTGATTCCATGACACTCATCCTCGGACAGGCGATCAGGGAGAACGGTGTCGTCCCTTTGGGAATCCACGGAACCAAGGATCGGTTTTCAGTGCCCAACCCCCTCAGGGCCGAACCCGGTCAAGTCCGGGAAGAGACGCATCCCTCGTCCGTCAGGCTTCTGGAGAGGATGTCCAATCCCTCGGCCATGTCCACCCCGCATTTCCAGCGCAGGAGTCGTCCGGCCGCCTCGGGCGATCCGCAAAGGGAGGGGACATCCATCGGATCATAGGGCCGGCGTCCAAACCTGGGATCGAATCCTTCAACCGTGTACGGCCTGCGTCGAAGAACGCGAACGATCTCCCGAACCGAGAGGGCTTGCCCGCCGGCAATGTCCAGGGTCCGTCCGCGCGGAAAACGGGGAATCGCAACCGCCCGTTCGATGGCTCCGGCCACATCATCGACAAACACATAATCCCTCTTCCGGCGGCCCGGAGAGAGGTCAACGCTTTCGCCCCTCAGCGCGGCCCCAACGATCGAAGGAAACAGGCGGCCCGGCGACTCGCCGGGGCCATAGACACTGAAAAGTCTCAGAATCAAGGTCGGGAGTTTCCGCTCTTTCTCGAAATCGCGGACCAGGGCACTTTGGCAAATCTTCGAGGTCACATAGGCGCGCCGCCAATCCGCCCCGTCATCGTCCTTCGCGGGCGTGACGCGACCAAGCAGCTCCCAGTACGAGCCAATGTGGATGAACCGTTCCACGCCCCGCTCCGCCGCGGCTTGGAGCAGGTGGAACGTCCCCCCCACGTTCGTGGCCCAAATCTCCTCTTTGTCCGCCCGCGTGATTCCCGCGCCGGCGAGGTGGACAACCGCATCGATCGCGTGACGGCGGAAGAGGGCTTGAACGTCTTTGAAATTTCGCAGATCACACCGGACAAAACGGACGGACGGACCGCTGCGAAACGGATTGGCTTCCCGGTGGGAGATTACGATTTTCCGCCGCTCTTTCAAGGCGGTTTGGATCAAGCGCCGCCCGATGAACCCGGCGCCGCCGGTGATGAGCAGAGCCACGTCTCAACTTAACCAGGGCATTTCGCCCTTGGCGCAAAGATCCCTCAAGTATTCCACGTCGCGGGGCGTGTCCATGCATTGCCAAAACCCGTCGTGCGGAAAGGCCATCAGTTCCCCCTCCCGTGAGAGTCTCGGCAGGACGTCGGACTCAAAATTGCAATCCGGATCGTCCGAGAGGAGATCGAACACGTCCCGGTTGAACACCATGAATCCGCCGTTGATCCGGCCGGTCCCCATCCGTCTTTTTTCTCCGAAATCCACAACCCGATCCCCATCCAGGATGAGCTCGCCGAACCGGGCGGGGGGATGGACGGCCGTCAGGGTGCCGATCTTGCCGTGGGCCCGATGGAAACGAACCAGCCCGGGAATGTCAACATCCGAGAGGCCGTCCCCGTACGTCATCAGGAAGGTGGGCGAAGAGACGTATTTCTCCACCCTCTTCAGCCGGGCGCCGGTCATGGCGTCCGGTCCCGTCTCCGCCAGGATGACCCGGCCCAGATCGTTCTTCCTCTCCCCCAGCATCCGGACCTCCCCGGGCCCGCCGGAAAAATCCATATCCCAATCCAGGGCCCCATCCCGGAGGCTTCGAAAATAGTCCTTGACCACTCCGCCTTTATACCCCAGGCAGATGATAAAGTCCCGGCGCCCGGCGCGTTCATAACTCAACAGGATGTGCCGCAGGATGGGACGGTCATCAATCGCGACCATCGGCTTGGGAATTTCATCGGAGAGGCTTCCGAGACGGCTTCCCCGGCCGCCGGCCAAGATAATCGTGGGGGCCATCGCCGCACCGCTCACCGGGTCCAAAACTCCCTGTACCACTCGATCGTCCTGGCCAACGATTCCTCGAATCCGGAACCGGGCGCCCAGCCGAGGACCTCCGCGGCCTTGGCTGCGTTCAACGTCTGCTTGGGGATCTCAAGGGTGCTCGTCCGCCGGACATCCGGCTCCAGGCCTTCTCGGCCCATTTGCCTCAATATCTCTTGGACCACTTCCAGAACGGTCATGGGCGCTTCCGGGCTGAAATTGAATGCCTCTCCCACAACGCGCTCCGAGGATTCCAACAACCTCTCGGCGATCAACAGGTAACCCCGCGCGGCGTCCTCCACGTACAGGTAGTCGCGGACCAGGCTGCCGTCGCTTCTCACAATAGGCCGCTTGCCGTCCAGCACGGAGCGGATGGTTCCCGGAATGAGCCGGTTCTCGTTCAGGTCCCCGGGTCCATAGAGATTGGCGCATCTCGTCACCGCCGCCGGCAGACCGTAGGCGTGGTGGTACGCCTGGGTCAAAAGATCCGCGCAGGCCTTGGATACATCGTAGGGGAACTTTCCCTGAAGTGTGGCGGTCTCCTGATAAGGAAGATTGTCCGAGACCCCGTAGGCCTTGTCGCTCGAAGCGACCACCACTCCCCGGATCCTCTCCTTCAAAGACCGGCAGGCTTCCAGAAGAAGATACGTCCCTCGAACGTTGGATTCGAACGTCGAGAGCGGGTTCGCGCCGGCGATTCCGACGATCGTCTGAGCCGCAAGGTGAAACACGAGGTCGATCTCACCCTCGTTGAGCGCCCGGAGGAGCAAAGCGAAATCCGTGATGTCCCCATGGACGATTTGGATTCTCTCCCGGAGGGGGCTTCCATCCTTGTCGCGAAAACTCCACAGGGCGGCCCGAGGAACGGCGTCCCGAACCAGGACCGTGACCTCACAAGCCGAATCGACCAGCAGGCGCGTCAGCGCACCGCCCAGAATGCCGGTCGCCCCGGTGACGAAGACCTTGCGTCCGGACAAAGAAGTCACGGATTCAGCCTATCGCCGGGCGCGCGGCGTTGCCAACGGAGCACGCACATGTTTTTCAAAAACTCGAACATGGTCCCGAAATCCACCTTAGACGCGCCTCCGGTTCTGGGCAGGAAAGTGACCGGGACCTCGAGAATCTCAATTCCCAAGGTCTCCGCCTTGAGGATGAACTCCGCGTCGATGAACCAGTCCCTTCTCTCCAGTTGAAGACGATCATAGACCTCCCGGCGGAAGATCTTCGGCGTCCCGTTGACGTCCAGGTGACGCGTCCGGAACATCACCCTGAAAAGCTGATTATAGAGAAACGAAATCAGCTTGCGCTTGAGCCCGTCGCCGCGGATCGCCCGATACACCTTCGTGCAGGGGTAGTGGCCAAACACACAATATTCGTACACCTTGATGATGTCCAGGGCGGGGATCTGCCCGTCTCCGGCGAGATAGCCCAGAAATTCCCCCCGGGCCACATCGAGCCCGCTGAGGATTCCTCCCCCGTAGCCTTGGTTCTCGTCGATGGGGACCAGGACGACTTTGGGAAATTCCGCGCGGACGGCCTCAATCTCCCCTCTCGTCCCGTCCCTCGACCCGTTGTCCACCAGGATCAATTCATAGGAGTCAACGAAGGTCTCGAGCGTCCGGATGATCGGGACTACGACCTTCCTGATGTTCTCCTGCTCATTGAACAGGGGGATCACCAGAGAAAGCGAGAGCGGCTCCCTGACAGAATTTGGGGCTTGGTCAATCATCCGGAATCTCAGGATGGAAAATCACCGCGGAGGCCTCAGCGGTCGGGCGTCCCTGCCGCCTCAGTCGTCCGCGAGGGATCGGAAGCCCCCAGGACTTCCCGATAAATCGCCTCCATCGCTCCCACCATCTGTTCTTCGGTGAAGCGCTCTTTCACCCTCTGAAATCCGGCCCCGCCCATCGCGCGACACAAGGCGGGGTCGCTCAACAATTCCGCCATCCGCCCGCCCAGGGCCTCTACGTCGCCGACGGAAACAACGTATCCCGTCTCCCCGTCCAAAACCAGCTCCCGCACGCCCCCCGCGTCGGTCGCGACCACGGCCAGCCGGCTCGCCATGGCCTCCATGATGGAGCGCGGCAGACCCTCCCACAGGGAGGTCAGGACGAAAAGGTCCGTCGCGGCCAGAACCGTCGGGATATCCCCGCGTTCTCCGAGGAAGCGAACCTGGTCCGCCAACCCCAAATCCCGGACCTCCCGCCGGATCAAATCCTCCGCGGGACCCGAACCGACGAGCAGAAGGAGAAAATCGTGACCGCGATCCCGGAGGGCGTCGCAGGCGCGCAACAAGAGAGAATGATCTTTGACCGGTCTAAGGTTTCCGACGCAGGTGATGACCGGCCGCGCGTCCCCCGCAATCCCCATTCGGCGACGCGCCTCCTCACGGGAGGGAGCCCGGTCAAACGGCTCCGTGGAAAGCCCCGTACGGGCCAGTCGCAGCTTCTCCGGGGGAAAACCCGCTTCGATCAGATGATCGACGACCGCCTGAGAATTGGAGGCATAGCAATCCGCAAGGGAAAAGGACACCCGATCCACCCACAGACGCAACCGACTCACGGTCCGCTCATTGCTGATCCCCCGGATGACACCGATAACGTTCTTCTGCCCCACCTTCCGGCAAGCCAGCCGCCCGAGCACATTCACGGCCACGCCGTAGAGGGTCACAACGTCATATCGACCGTCCCGAATGAGACGCGAGAGCTTTCCCAGCGTGCGGGGGGTCCACTCCCAGCGGACGTTCAGGTGTGTGACGGGGATTCCCGCCTCACGCCAGCGGGCGCTCATCGGACCCTCATCTCTCAAAACGGCAATCTCGCTCTGGAAACGGCCCGCATCCATTCCCTGAATGATGGAAAGGACAGAGGATTCGGTGCCGCCGAGCCCGGCGAGGGTCAGTAAATGTAGGATTCGGAAAGGCATGCCTCGAATTTCTGCGAGCAGTGGAAGTCTCCCTCTCGGGGATCCGTGCGAATGAGAATTGTCCGACACCGGGGTCGACAATGCAAGGACATCGAGGATTGGCGGTGTGACTCAATTGCCGCTCTTATAGTGCTCCCCATTAAGAGCGGGTTTGAAATAAGGGAGAATTGGGGCTGACCG
>JASLXW010000287.1 GCA_030740135.1 Nitrospinota bacterium | reverse complement strand
ATATTCCCGTTAACATACTCGACCGGGTAATTGCACCCCTGATTCAGCGCGCCGAACAGGATGGAGGCGCCGAACACGAGCAGGATACGTCCAATCGAACTGTTTATCTTCTTCATGATTAATCTCCCTATATTTTCGACCCTGATATTTGTGAGCGCGACTACCCAAGAGAGACACGGAGGTTCCGAAACCATATCTTAAAAAATGAAAAAAATATCAAATTCGGTCCTGTTAATCTGTGGCATTTACACCCCACCCACTCTGGGGGGGGGGGCTGTCATAACATATTGAGGGCAGGACGTTTAAAGCCTCGAGGGATAATTGTCACAAAAAATATAATAGCATCCTCCCACATGCCGGATATCCCCCCTGGATCTCGTGATACCGGTAGAGGCACCCAACCGAGTTGGTAATATGGCCTGCCCCCGCGCAGTCACAGCGATCAGTCGGCCACGTCCCTACTTCAAAGAAGGGGGTGGGCGGGGCCGACTGACTCTACGGGACGATATAACCCAACAATCCGGAGTCTTTTGATCACTCCGAAATAGGTTCTGCGAATGCCTCCTTTCTAGTCCGGCCTCAGGTATCTCAGGAACTCCGCAAGGTCTTCGATTTCCTCCGGGCTTAAGTGTGATGTTCGGCCGTGCTGGTCCTTTTGATTGTACACCGAGAAAATCTCTTCCACTGTTTTGGCTCGTCCATCGTGGAGATAGGGCTCCGTCCTCCTCAGCCCCAAAAGGCTCGGGGTGTCCAGGTATTTGAGTCGCTTCCCCTCCGTCGGCAACCAGGTTCCCACATCGTGGAGAAGATAGGTTCCATCCGATTGACGCGTTCCGCTGTCCGTGTACCTCGGCCCCGAATGGCACTTGACGCAATTCGCTTTTGCGCTGGAGAAGATTCTCTTTCCTTTCGTGATTCGTTCCCGCGATCCCCTTGGAGGCTCCGCAGTTTTCTTCACTTTCAGGCTTGCAACATACGCTGCCAGCGCGTCCAGGTCCCCGTCCAACCCCGCGTTCGATTTTCCCAGGTAGTCGTTCATCGCTTCCCTTGGTACGAACCACTGACCTCCCATCCTCATTCTTGCAAGATGGTACAAGTCCTGGATCTCGTCTATGTCGGCTATGACATGCAGCGGCGCTGATTCGAGTGAGCCTCGAAGCGAGCTCGTGTCCTGCGGACCCAACCCGAGATTCCACTGGCGCCCGTCCGCCTCTCCGAACGGATGGCATGATGCGCACGACACCCATTGATCTTTCGTCAACCGCTTGTCCGTCGCCGTCCCGAACAGGTAGCGACCCCTCGCGACCTTTTCCGGTGTCGGATCCCTCGTGAACTTTACGCGTGAGACCGGCTTCCCGCTTCTTTCGTCAAGCGTAACGATCTCCTGCCCTGTCACCGTCAGGACGTACATCTGCCGCCTTGCGGTGTCCAGCAGCAATCCCCCGGGCTCCTTGCCGACTCCCTTCGCGTGCCACTTCGCGAATCCCGTCTTCCGATCGATTGCCACCACGTCATCGCTTCCGGCCGATGCCAGGTACAGGTATCGGCTGTCCACGGCGACTTCCACGGGACGGTGAGGCGGGATCACGACCAGGTCCGGATGATACCCGATCGAGACGGTCTTCCCTTGAGGGTCGGCCACAGCCACTACCGGGAAAACCGTCCGGTCGAACACGAGACCACCCACGACAGTGTCGGATCGCGTCTGCGGGGCATAAAGCAGGCCATCCGGCCCGAGCGTCAGCGTCCTGCACTGGTTCAGCTGCGAAGGAGCCTTGAGCCTCCTCTTCACATCACATCGTCGGTCGAGCACGACGATCTCGCCTGTGCGGAAGCTGGTTGTATAGATCTCATGTCCATCGGGTGAGGCCGCAAGTGCGGCCGGCCGGTTGATCCTGTCGCTGGTTGATTCAATCTCCCCCGTCCGCGCGTCGAGCCGTATGATTCGGTCCCCGTCAAAGTCCGCGACGTAGATCGAGTTTCCAAGCGCAAGCACACCTCTGGGGATTCCCTGGATGTTGAAACGCGCGACTTCCCTGAGGGAATCGGCCTTGAGGGCGACGACCTGCCCCCGGTCGCCGAGCGCCGCGTAGACCCGTGTTCCGTCCGGAGAAAGAGCGAGGGCTTCCACTTTCCCCCCCGTCCTGGTCTTCTTTGCAGGGGACAGCCGGGCGCCCCGGACCTGGAGACGTACAACCTCTCCCGACCAGGGATGCCCTGCGAAAAGGTTTTTTCCGTCCCTGGAAAGCGCCAACAGGGAACTGTGCGGCGTTCCCTGGCTCGATCGGATGGGACGCCTTTCGTCGCCTTCTTCTTTTCTTTCCCTCCCGTTGCCTGTTTTCAGCCACCGGGACCGGGGCATGGATTTTCCCGACCGTGCCTGGGCGTAGATGTCTTCTCCTTGAAGAAGTACGGTTCCCGCCCGAAGTTCCCCGCCCTTTCCCGCCCAGAAGCTGAAGGTCACCGTGTCGAACCAGGCAACTCCTCCCTGGAAGTTGGGATCTGGATGTTGTTGTGAGCGCAGATCGATGTTCGTAAAGCGCCTTTTGAGCGATCGAGGGTCGTAGACGTACTCGAAGGTGCCGCCCTTTGTCTTTACCCTTTGCCGGTCGATCACGACGCCCGGGATTTTCACGAGCACGTCTGCATACTCCGCGTTCGTCCCCTTGGGCAGACGGCCCCTGATTACAAGCGCCCGGGGCGGATTAGCGCGTGATCCCCGGGGAAGATCGAACGTGATCGGAGGGGCGTCCTTGCGCACGACGATGACCGGGAACTCCGTTTCCGAAAGGCCAAGTCCACCGCCTCGCGGCCACTTCTCTTCCGGGACAAGCTCGGAGATGACACCAACGCTCGTCTTTCCGGAACAGACCCCTTCGGCGTCCACGATCCACACTCCGGGCTCCAGTGCGACGCTTCCCGGAACCTGGAAAGTCCCCATCGAGGTCGACGGAGAACGAAAGTCGAGCGCCTTGCCCGAAGGAGAGACGATCTTAGCTTCGACATGCCCGCTCACCGGAGGCCACACAACACCTGTGACCGAAAGTCGTTCCCCTGCTTCGAGAATCGTGCCGGGTCCGACGGCGCCGAAGCTGAGGAAGACGTCGAATTCTTTTCCCCCGATATCAATGAGAGGTCCGGACTTCGGAGATCCGGGGACGAGCCCGTCAAAAGGAGGCAGGACACGGGGTCCTCTCCGGTCACGTTCGTCGATCAATACAAGCATGGAGGCATAGGCGCCGTAGAAGGTGATGCCGGATGACTTGTGGCGAAAGACGCCGGCGCCGTAGTTCATCTTGACATCACCCGCGAGGTCTCCGAGAGGTCCTGCGCCCAGTTGCATCCCGTAAGGATCATCGAAGAACCAGTAATGCGCGGGCAATGTGTCCTCCGAAACCTGGCTTCGAACCCCCAGTCCGGGACGCCAGGACGTGTTGTAGAAGTACCCCCACATGTCCACGTCTTTCGGCTGAAGCGCGGGCGGGAGCCCGCTGGAAGTCATGCAGACAAAAGGCAACTCGCCAATTGCCCGCCGGTCTTCGGGGCGCAGAGAATCAGGGTACAACCCACCACGCCCCTCACCCTCCCGGATTGCGGCCCATCTTTTTTCGATCAGATCTGCCACTGTCCCTTCCGGATCTTCGAAGGTCAGGTTGGGCAAGAACGAGAAGGGATCCTGGTGGCCCAGCCAGGCGACGTCTCCCGAGTGGTAGGGATAGCAGGTATGACCCAAATCAATGATCGGCTCCTCCGCTTCCTTGGGGAACTCAGTTACGAAGCCTCCGTTTCCCGCCACGAACCAACGGGCTCTCCACTTCGCTTCCGGGCTGCGATTTCCCCGCTCCCCATGGACCACGATCTTTGAGTCCGGAGTAACGACCACAGATGCGCCTCTGCGGGAGGCCATCCACAGATCTCCGTTCGAATCCTTGTGCCGGACGGTCACGTCGAAGACGTATTCGCCCGGGTGCCTGAACTTGACAGGGGCCACATCCTCTCCCGGCACGAATATGCCCCACCGGTTCGCCCGGCCGACGATCTTCCGTTCGACCATGCGTTCGGGATCGGAATAGGGATAGTGCCTCCATCGCATCTCAACTTCGGCGGGCATCGCGGGTTGAACAGTGAGCTGGGGCGTGAATTCCACGCCGGGGTAGAGCGGGGTCCCGAAACGTGGAAAAGGCTCGATGTCCAACTGTCGCGCAACGTGGACGTCATAAGTCCCCGAGATGGCATACCGGGTCCCCATTCGATCCGGGATGGAGCCCTCGATCCTGATCACGTGTCTTCCGTACTCTTTGAAGGCGGTGTGGAATTTCCCCTGGCCGGTGAGATGAACGATTTCGCTCATGCTGGGATTCCCGTACGAGGGGTTGGTCCCGGGAACGATCCTGCCGGGAACAACCAGGTCCGGGCGAATCACGCTCAGGTCGTTTACGGCCGCAAACAGGGGAGCCGGGCCCAGAGTCCGCGTGCGGCCGTTCGGCTCCTCCACCCTTATCGTCAACCGCGATTTCGTGAAATCGAAGGGAATGGGAAGGGCAGGGGCAACGGGCACCGGGCGGGTGCTCATGCTGAGCAGGGGCACATAAGGGTCAAGCGGATAGACCACCGGCTCTCCCGTGTAGGCATCGTCCCGCGGGATAATGAGTTTATCCGGCATGAATACGTTGTTCGGATTGATCGCGATGTATTTCCGGTCCTCGCGGGAGAGCGTGCCGCGAGAGCCTTCACTCGCGACCGAGCCGAGAAGCATACAAGTAAGCTTCGGCGCTTTCGGATTCCCGATCTTCAGGAAACCGAGGTATGATATTTTGTTGGCCGGCTCTCCCGCGTCGAATTCCCGCTCTTCCACTCCCCATGGATAACCAGCCACCCCGTAATGGCCGTGCGGCGCATTCCGGGGGATCTCAAATTCGTAGCGTTGTGTGATGGTGGCCATCTTTCCCTTCTGCCGCCACCTCCCGCGATCGAGAGGTCTTGAATGAGCGGTCATGCCGGAGGGGCCTGGATGCCACCGTCTCTCTCGTTCATCGGGCCCGGCCTCGCTCATCATGTCGCTTCCCTCGATAGGGAGTCCGGTCGGGGTGAGCAGGTTGCTGGCCAGAATTCTGCCATGCGGCCGCTCTCTCCCTTCCCCGTCAAAGAGACAGAAGAGTGTGGGTTCAAACCAGGGAGGCTCTTTCAGCTCCGGCCGGAATTCGTTGCTGTCCCAGACAACGTTGAATTCGATCTGGGCCTCCACTGTATCGCCAGGCTGCGCTCGTGAAGAAGACATTCTGGCCTTTCCAAACGTCCAAAGATGAGATCCGACCCTCCGGATGAAGGCGGACTTATTCTTCCGTCCGTCAGAGCTGGGTTGGACCCGGAACATGATCCCGGGGGAGGAAGACTTCGCGTTTCCAATCATGCCTGGATCCAGATTCATTTCTCTTTCCAGGGAACTCCAACCCGACCGGAGGATCCGTTCCCGGAGACCTTCCTGAAGCGCCTCAACAGGCAACGCAATGGAG
>JASLXW010000286.1 GCA_030740135.1 Nitrospinota bacterium | reverse complement strand
GCCCCCGGCGCGCGCGGGGGGGGGGGGGGGGGGCCGCGCCCCCACGTCCTGGTTGTGGAAACCGGGGCCCAGAACCCCTTCGCCGACCGCCGCGAGATCGCCCGGTCGCTCAGTGTCCCGGTGGAGCAAATCCGCGTGCGGGCCTCCCCCATCGGCGGCGGGTTCGGCGCGAAAGACGGGATCTCGATGCAGATCCACTTGGCCCTGGTGGCTTGGCTGACCGGCCGGCCCGTTCGGCTCTTCTGGGAGCGCGAGGAATCCAACCTGGCCGGCTGGAAGCGCCACCCGTTCCGGATTTCCCTCAAGACCGGGGTGAAGCGGGACGGGACGCTGACGGCCCATACCGGATTCCTCACGTCGGGATCGACGGCTATTGCGTCCTCACCAACAACACGCCGTCCGGCGCGATCTGGGGTTCGGCGCGGTGCAGGCCTGCCTCGCCATGGAGTGCCAGATGGACGCCCTGGCGGAGGCCCTCTCGATGGATCCCCTGGCGCTGCGCAAGCGCAACGCCGTCCGGGCGGGCGAAACCGCTCCCCCGGGCAACGTTTTGCAATGTTCCGTCCACTACGAGGAGACCCTGGCCGCCGTCGAGTCGTCCGGGGCCTGGCGGACCCGGGAGGAATGGAAGCGGGAAGCCCCGCGCCCCTGGATCAAGCGGGGCGTCGGAATCGCGTCCGGGATGAAAGGCGTGGGCATGGGGCAGTTACCGGACGGGGGGTCCGTGCGGATGGAGATCACCCCCGAAGGGAAATTCGTTCTGGGCGTGGGGTTGAGCGAGATGGGGGAGGGGATCACGACGGCCTTCGTCCAGATGGCGGCCGAGACGCTCCACTGCCCCCCCGGTGACGTCGAGCTCCTCCCGGTGGACACCGATCAGGTTCCGGAGTGCGGGGGCGCGGACGCCTCCCGCTCCACGATGATCGGAGGGAACGCCATCCTGCGGGCCGCTCCGCTGATGGAGGCCCTGTTGAAGAAAGAGTCGGCGGGCGAACTCGAAGTGGACGAAGATGACCTGGAGCTGCACGGCGGCGCCGTCCGGTCCCGCTCGTCGCCGGGGCGCTCGGTGGGCTACGCCGAGATTGGCCGGTCGATCCGGAACCGGGGCGCATCCGGCCGGGTGGAGGCGCGCTACGAATGGCCTCGGGATCAGGACCCGATCCCGGGCGCCGAAGAGCTCCCCCATCTCTTTTACGCCTTCGCGACCCACCTGGCCCGGGTCGAGGTGGACACCCTCACCGGCCGCGTGCGCCTTCTGGACCTGGTGACCGCCCAGGACGTGGGCCGGGTGATCAATCCTCAGGGGTTAGAAGGGCAGAGCGAGGGGGGTCGCTCTACAGCGCCGGAATCGGCCTGTGGGAAGACACCGTTCTCTCGGACGCCGGGGTCATGCTGACGCCCAATTTCACGACGTACCTGATCGGGACGGCGGCCGACGCGCCCGAGATCGAGACGCTCGACATCGACGGCTTCGAGCCCCTCGGCCCGTTCGGCGCCAAGGGGGCCGGGGAGATCGTGACCCTTCCGGCCGCCGCCGCCGTCGTCAACGCCATCCGCGACGCCGTGGGCGTCCGTATCCGCCGCACCCCCGCGACGCCCGAGCGGGTCTTCCGCGCGCTTCAGGAAAAGGCCGCCGGGGTCTCATGACGGGCGGGGACCCCCTTCGGGTCACGAACGTGACTGCCGCGAAAACGTTGTGAGAAACGCGGGCTACCGCAACCCCTCAACGGCCAGCTCGACCGCGCGGATGAGCGCCCGGCCTTTGTTCATCGTCTCTTCGAATTCCCGCTCCGGGACCGAGTCCGCCACGATGCCCGCCCCGACGCCCAGGTAGGCGAGGCCGTCCTGCATGACCAGCGTCCGGATGGCGATGCACGTGTCCATGTTCCCCGAGAACGAGAAGTAGCCCACCGCGCCGGCGTAAGGCCCCCGGCGGGCGGGCTCCAATTCCTCGATAAGCTCCATGGCGCGGACCTTCGGCGCGCCGGAGACCGTCCCGGCCGGAAAACAGGCCCGGAGAACGTCGTAGGCGTCCCGGCCCTCGGCGAGCTTCCCCCGGACGTTGCTGACGATGTGCATGACGTGGGAATAGCGCTCGATCACCATCAGCTCGTTCACCTCGACGGCGCCTCTTCGCGAGACCCGTCCCACGTCGTTGCGTCCCAGGTCCACGAGCATGATGTGCTCGGCGCGCTCCTTTTCGTCCGACAGCAGGTCCCGCTCCAGCGCGCGGTCCTCCTCCTCGCCGGCCCCCCGGGGGCGGGTTCCGGCGATGGGGCGGACCTCGACCCGGTCGCCTTCGAGACGGACGAGGACCTCCGGGGAGGACCCCACGAGCTTGAGGCCGCCGAACCGGAGAAAAAACATGTACGGCGAGGGGTTCACCGTGCGCAAGGCCCGGTACACGTCGAACGGGTCGGCCTCGACGGCCGCGCTCAGCCGCTGGGCCAGGACCACCTGGATGACCTCTCCCGCGTGGACGTTCTCGCGCGCCTCCCTCACCGCCGCTTCGAAGGCGGCCCGGTCCCGGAAGCTTGAAGACCAGTCCGGACCTTCCGCGGCCGGGCGGGCCGGCGGGATTCCCCCCGTCCGACCGGACAGGGGACGGTTCAGCCGGGCGATGACCTCCTCGATCCGGGCGACGGCCTCCTCGTAAGCGGTCTCGATCTCCGACTCGCCGCTTTCCTCGAGGTGGACGTTGGCGACCACCTTGATCTTTTGCGCCACGTTGTCGAACACAAGCAGGGTGTCGGTGATCATGAACTGGGCGTCCGGCAGGCCGAGGTCGTCGGCCGCGCTTTCCGGCAGCCGCTCGAAAAAGCGGACCATGTCGTAAGAGAGGTACCCGACCGCGCCGCCGTAGAAGCGGGGCAGCCCCTCCACGGCGACCGGGCGGTACGCCGCCATCAGGGACTTGAGGGCGTCCAGGGGGTCTCCTTCGGTCTCCCAGGTTTCCGATTCTCCGTCCCGCTCGACGGTGACGGATCGTCCCTTGATCCGGAGGACGACCGAGGCGTCCGCGCCCAGAAAACAGTACCGCGCCCACTTTTCGCCCCCTTCCACGCTTTCCAGAAGGAAGGCGTTCTCGCTTTCCGCAATCTTCAGGAATGCGGAGACCGGGGTTTCGAGATCGGCGAGGATCTCCCGGTAGACCGGGATCAGGTTGCCTTGGCGGGCTTTGAGGCGGAAGTCTTCCAGGCTGGGGGTGTACATGGCTCGGTCCGGGTTTCGGGTCATGACGCGAAAAAAAGCCGCAGGCTTGATTGCCCGCGGCCTTTGCTTTTTCGAAACGGTCCTTCAGGCTACGGGCGGACTTGTCCTCCCCTCCACCACCACCGGTCCTGTCGGCCCGTTTTTGGTCTCATCCGAAAAAATCCTTTCGAAGCCTGATGGGGTGGAACTTTACGGCCAATCCCCGGGACTGTCAACCGGCCGCTTCCGTTGAGTCATCCCCGATTCCGGGTTGATGAGAGGACCAAGGTTCGCGCTCGTTCCCAGTGTTCTTCTTCGCAACAAGGGCAGCGGTGCGGGGTGTAGCGCGGAGGCTTCAGCCTCCGCCCGTGCGCTGTTTAATCTTCAATGCAGTTTGAGCGGGGGCTGAAGCCCCCGCGCTACACCGCTTCGCGTTCAACGCTTGAAAGATTCGCGCCCCCTCTCCGCGGAGGGTCCGGAGTTCCTCGCTATCTTCCGACGAACACGATGATGTCGAACTGGGAGTTCCAGCTCATACGCCTGAGCTGGGGCTTGGGGCTGATCAGGTTGCGGATTTTCCGCGCGGCGCCGACGGACTTCCCCTTGTAGTAAATCCTGATCCCCTTCATCGGCTTGGCCTCCTTCAAGCGCAGGGCGACGGGGTAGCCGTTCCTCCGCAAGAGCCGGCCGACCAGACGGACGGTCTTGCCGCCCCCGAGGCGGGTGACGACTTTGATGGACGGGGAGGAGGGGGCGGCCCGGCGGACGGACGCCGTTCGCTTTCGGGGCGTGGCCGCCTTCGACGGCGGCTTTTTCTTCGCGGGCTTCAGCCGGGCGCGGACGGACGCCGGGGGGTTGTCGTCCCCCGGCGGGGTCCGGGCATTCGCGCGGCCGCCCGGTTTCGCCGGGGTCTTCTTCGCGGGGGCGGGCTCTTTCAACGGCCCCCCGAGCATCGCCAGAAGTTTTCGGTGCTCCGCGTTCGCGGGCTCGAGCTGGACGGCCTGGGTGACGGCCTTGCGCGCCTCGAGGGTCTTTCCGAGCTGCCGGTAAATGGAGGCGAGCATGGTGTAATAGTTGGCCGCATTGGGCTTCAGCTCGATGGCCTTGCGGATAAAGCGCAGGGCCTTGGAGGGCCTGCCCAGCCGGGAGGAATAGATCCAGGCCAGGTTGTGCAGCGTCACGTCCTGGTTCGGCTCGATTGCAACGGCCCGCTCGAACCGCTTGGCCGCTTCGGTGTAGTTGCCCTCCTGGTCGAGGAGGGTGCCGAGGTTGTTGTTGGCCAGGACGTTCTTGGGGTCCCGCCGGATGATCTCCCGGTAGGCGTCCTTGGCTTCCTTTGTGCGATTGAGCCGCTGGAAGGCGTACGCCTTGAGCGCGCGGCTGTGGATCCGGTCCGGGTTCAGGGCCAGATCCTTTTCCAGGGGGACCAGGGCCTGTTTATATTTTTCGGCCTTCATCAATTCGAGGGCGAAGGTGTAATGGGCCGTGGTCGTGCGCTGGAAAAACGCCAGGCCGTTTTTGACGCGGACCGGGCCGGTGAACCCGCCCACCTTGAGGGTTCCCACCATCGCCTGGACCTGCTCGTTCAGGTCCTTGAGCGCCACCCGGCCCAGGAATCCGCCGCGCCCCTTTGTCGGGTCGGTGGAGAACTGCCGCGCGAGATCGGCGAAGCCCTTGCCCTGGGATAGGAGATTGGACACCTTGGCGGCGGCGGCTTTGTCTTTCACCAGGATCATCCGGAGATAAAGAGAAGACGATTGGGCCGACGCGTCCGGGACCGTCCAGCCGAGAACGGCCGAACAGCAAACGGCCAGCGCGGCCGAAAGGAGAATTCCCCATCCGAAGCGGTGTGCGGGCCGAATAGGCTCGGGGCGGGTATGGTCCATCTGGCGTACAACCTGAAGCGGGGTTTCGGTGACCTTCCGCTGGAAGCGGAGACGCATACACCCTCGTCTACAAAGTGCAGAGTAGCAAACGATGGCTGTCCGGGTCAAAGGGTGGTTCCAAGCGCGGAACAGGGGTTGAAGCGGAGTCCGGCGCATGCGAAAATCAATCGGACCTTCCCCGGGACGCCCTGAACTGAGCGAGGCCCGGAATTGTCTTCTCGCCCCCGGGTTTCATTCCCGTGGGTTTCGACGACCGAAAGCGGTCCGGACGATCGCGTGACGGGGTGCCGGAGACCGTCGCAATTTCCATTCATCGAGGAGGCCGCAGTGGAAAACATCCGTGAGTTTCATTCGCCGAGGACGGTCGACGACGCGATCGCCCTGCTTCAACGGCCGGGAGCGGCCGCCGTTGCGGGGGGGACCGACGTGGCGGTCCGCC
>JASLXW010000285.1:2232-5552 GCA_030740135.1 Nitrospinota bacterium | reverse complement strand
GGATTCGACCAACTCGCAAGACCCTCCGATCTCCTGGATGCCAACGCATTCGCCCTGGAGGTGCGGGGGGATTCCATGGCGCCGGTCTTTCGGAACGGCGCGATTGTCATCGTCTCTCCGGACCGGGAGGTGAACTCGGGCGACTTCGCCGTTGTAAGGACCCATGAGGACAAGAGCTATTTCAAGATGGTGTGGATTGAATCCGGCCAAGTCCGTCTGACCTCCATCAACCCCGCCGAGCCTCCGATGGTTTTTAGAAAGCAGGATGTCAGATGGATATATCCGGTCGTATGGGCCAAGCTCCGGCCGAAGTAAGGCGCGGCGGTCCATCGACCGGGATGGTGGTCTCCCGAAACCTAATGTTCTATGGGCATCCCGACCATACTCCCCCACTCCGTCCAGGAACCGTCGTAGCTCCGCACCCGCGGGTAGCCCAGCAGATACTTCAGCGCGAACCAAACCAGTGAAGCCCGGTGACTCATTCGGCAATAGACGATGATGTCCCGATCCGGCGTCGCGCCGGCGGACTCGAATCGCGCCCGGATCTCCGGAAGGGGGAGAAAGGCGTCATCCTTCCCGACGACCTCAGCCCAGTGAAAGTGCACCGCGCCCGGTATCCGTCCCGCCCGCTCGGCACCGTGATCCGGCATGCCCGGCGGGGCGACCCGCTCCCCCCGGAACTCCTCCACCGCCCGGACATCCAGGAGGAGCCTGTCTCCGTCCGCCAATCCGGCCAGGATCTCCTCCCGGGTTGCGCGGATTCCCGAATCGGCCGGGCCCGGAGAGTAATCCACCGGTTTCGGAGAGGGGACCTCATGGACCAAGGGGCGGTCTTCGGCGACCCACTTGGTGCGACCGCCGTTCAGGAGCCGGACGTCGGCGTGGCCCCTCAGGACGAGGACAAACAGGGCATACGTCGCAAACCGGTTGGAATCGCCGTAGAGGGCGACCGTCGTATCCCGAGCGATGCCCGAGCGGCCCATCAATTCGTTGAAGGGACCGCCTTCCAGAAATTCCCGTCTTGCGGGATGCCAGAGGTCCTCCTTCCAACGCCAACAAAGCGCGCCGGGAATGTGGCCCTGCTCATAACCGTCCGCCGGGTCCCAATCCACTTCGACAACGCGAATATTCGGGTCGTTCAGACGGTCGGCAAGCCACCCGGTTTCCACCAGTCGGGCTGGGTCTTCTTTTTCCAAAAAAGGTTTCTCCGCATGAATGGGGGTCCAATCCGGGTTTATCCCCGGCGCGGATGACAAATGCGATGGAAGCGGGCGTTGCTCCGGTCTCTCCAAAAAATACCGTCCGGGCTGAGTCGCCCGCTACACCATGGTGACGCCCAGAGCGTAAGCGTAAATGGTCAGACCCAGGTTCACGATGGTTCCCGTATGAAGCCGCCTCAGGGTCCGAAGCTGATCCTCCATGGGCATTTCGAACTCCCGCAGCTCCAGGGGCGCGTTCGCTCTTGTCAATTTCAGGCCCACCCCGAAGAACATGTGGGAGCTATACAACGCAATCAAGAAGAAGATCAGAAGCTTCTGGCCGAGGCTGTGGAACATGACTTCAAAGAATTCCACCCCGATGCGGATCTTGAGCTCGGTGATCAGCATTGCGCCCGTCATCAAAATCACGCCCAGGAGAACGAGAATGAAAGGGTGGTAGATGACAAGCACCCGGGAGAATCGGCCCATGCACCTTTCGGGAGGCAGCCGCCGTACGAGGGGTATCCAGATTGCCATGCAAAGCAGGCAAGCAGAATAAATCGTTGCCGTCCAATAGTGAATTTGCGTGAGCATTCAAATTTCCCTGTCGTTGGATATCCGCCGGCGGAATCCGAAACGCTACATCATCGAGTTTAGCCGAGTAGGATTCCCGGAGAAAGGGGTCGGAACCGTTCCAGGTCGGGACCTTGCGCCCCCCGGCGGCCCGACGCCTCACGAACCGGGAGCCGAATCCGCCCATGACTCCTATTCTTGACAGACCCCAAGGCTTCCGATACGGTCTCAACAGCCGAACGAAATTTCACCCATCCCCTATCGCGGGGAATTCCCGAAGCATCATGAACAATGCTCCCAACGACGCGGTCGCCTGGGCGGATGAGGCGATTCTGGGTTCATCCCCCGAGCTGATTGACCTTACGGCCGAACTCGTCAGGATCCCCAGTGAAAACCCACCGGGGGACACCCGAGAGGTCTGCGATTTCTGCGAAGACTGGCTCCGCGGCCGGGGGGTCGATGTTCGCCGAATCGCCGCGGACACCTCGATGCCGAACCTCATCGCGCCGGTGGCGGGGAGGGGGGGGGGCCGGCCGGGCCGGAGGCTGGTCCTGAACGCGCACATCGACACGTTCCCGGCCGGCGACGCTCGCTTCTGGAAGCACCCGCCCTTCGGCGGTGAAATCGAGGGCGGCCGTCTCTACGGCCGGGGAGCCGTCGATATGAAGGGGAGCGTGGCGGCGGTGTTGCTCATCACCGACCTGGCGGCCAGGAACCCGGAAAAGTTCGGCGGGGAGCTGGTGCTGACGCTTGCCTCCGATGAGGAAACAATGGGCGAGAAGGGCTCCGCCCACCTGTTGGCCGAAGCGCCTGAGGCACGGGGCGATGCCATGCTCAGCCCGGAGAACAGCGGCCCGCGCACACTCTGCTTTGGTCAGAAGGGGCTTTTCTGGGTTCGCGTGGCCGCCCGGGGGCGGGGGGCTCACGGGGCCTTCGTCCACAGAGGAAAGAGCGCGGTCGATGCGCTCCTTGTTGTTCTGACAGAGGTGCGGAAGCGCCTCGGAATGATCGGGCCGGTTCTGCCGTTGGAACTCGAGCATTACTTTGAAGCCGCCCGGGAAGACCCTCGAAACTTATGGATAGAGGAAGACCGGGAAATTCTGAGGGCCGTTACGGCCAACGTGGGTAAGATATCGGGGGGAGATAAAGTCAACCTCGTGGCGGAGGCATGCGCCGCGGAATTAGACATCCGGGTTCCACCGGGATTGCCGACGGACCGCGTCCGGAAAATACTGGACGAGGTCTTGGCCGTCCATTCCGATGTCGAATGGGAGGAGCTG
Organism: Nitrospinota bacterium; assembly: GCA_030740135.1. Next base: position 2,500 of record JASLXW010000285.1, on the reverse strand, counting down.
AGGGCGTTCGATTCGACCGTCTCGGAGTCGGACTCGCCGCTGTTCCGGGTCCTTCGGGACGAGATTAAGCGCGTCATGGGCGAGGAGCCACTGATGGCGCTTCGCATTGGAGCGACGGACGCAAGGCTTTTCCGGGCGGCGGGAATTCCCTCGGCCACGTATGGGCCGACCGGACGCAACATCGGAGGTCCCGATGAATACGTGGACCTGGAAGAGTTGACCCAGGTCGCCAGTGTCCTGGCGCGAACCACGTTTGGGTTTCTTGACG
>JASLXW010000285.1:0-2222 GCA_030740135.1 Nitrospinota bacterium | reverse complement strand
GCGGCACGCAGCCCCCCGCGGCGCGGGGAGGCAATCGGCCATCCCACATGCTCTTGCGCAGAATGCCGGTCCGAGAAAACCCTGTAAATCATGCCTCCACGAATTCTCTCTTTGCACTGCGCCGTTCCGGAGCACGTATATCGTTAGCAGGATGTGTGTCAGGATTTTTTCGCCTCGCATTTCAAGGAAAACCCGAAAGCCGCGGAAATCTTCGAGAATTCCCGCATCCGGAAGAGACACGCTGCTCTGGACATGAATTTCTACCGCCGGGAGCGAAGCATAGAGGAGCGCAACCGCCTGTACGTGGACGGCGCCCTGCGCTTGGGGGAGGAGGCCATTGTCTCCTGCCTCCGGGAGATCCAGGCAAAACCGGCGGACCTAGACGATTTCATCGTTGTGTCCTGCACCGGATACTCCAATCCCGGAATCGAGATCCTTCTGGCAAAGCGGCTGGGGATGCGGGAAAACATTCACCGGACCGCCATCGGCGGGATGGGTTGCTATGCGGTTTTTCCCGGCTTGGCCCGGGGCTGTGAATCGCTGGTGGCGCGTCCCGAGGCGCGGGTCCTCCTCCTGTCGGTGGAGATTTGCTCGGCGACGCTTCAGAAGGACAGTTCGACGGAAAACGTCGTTGCCAGCGCTTTGTTCGGAGACGGTGCGGCGGCCCTCATTCTGGGCAACGGACATTCACCCGGGCCCAATCCTTCCCGCCGCTTCCCCAGGTTGATTGATTTCGAGACCCAAACCGCTTACAAAACCGTCGATGACATGGGATTTTTCATCACCTCGACGGGGTTCGCCATCCATCTATCGGCTCGTGTGCCCGTGTTCATCCGGCAGAACGTCGCCGCCGTCTTGGAACGGTTGATGGCGCGGAACGGGCTCCAGCGGGAAGATGTGACGTTCTGGATCATCCATCCCGGCGGGGCCAAGATTCTCGATTACGTCCAGGAGGTGATAAGCCTGAGCGATTCGGAGATGCGGTTTTCCTGGGAGATCCTTTCCGAGTTTGGAAACATGAGCTCGCCGACCGTGATGTTCATCTTGGATCGCGTCATCGGGCGGGGCGACCCGCAGCCCGGCGATTACGGGGTGATGATGGGATTCGGCCCCGGGCTGACGATTGAGTCCTGCTTGGTCAGGTGGTGACGCGGGGCCCGGGGGAGGGGGGAAGGACGTTTTTTTTGGAAGTCACGATGAGAGACGAACCCTCACTCAACTGCCGAGCTCGAGGATGTAGTCCTTGATCTGATTTCGCTCCTTGGCTTTCGGCTCAAGGTCGAGATAACGCCGGAACGCTTTTTTTGCTTCTTCCTTTTTCCCCCTCTTATAGTACAGCAGGCCCATCGCCCGGTAAGGTGCGGCCAGCTGCGGGTCCAGCTTCACCGCCTTGCGGTATCGGGCGAGCGCCTGCCTATCTCCTTCCGGGGACTTGTCGGACAGGCGGTGGATTTCCCCGTAATAGTAGTGCGCCATAGGGTCGTTGGGTGTGAACGCCAGGACTTTATCCAGCGCCGCGCGGGCGACGTTGAACCGCCCGGCGCGGAGGTCCGCCAGGGCGTTCTCCCGGATGATCACCCGGCGCCGGAGTTGAAAGTCCCTGGAATCCGTGATTCTTCCCGTCTCCTTGGCAACGCGCGCATACCGGCCCGCCAAGAGGGACTTGTAGCTGGAGATTCGATCGCTGTTGCGCGGATGGCTGCCGAAGAAGAAGTTTTCCGCCGCGGTGCTGTCGCCGTAGGTCTTCTGGAAGAGCTCGAAGACCTTCGGCGCTTCGTTGATGTCGTATCCGGCCCGGGCCAGGAGTTTCATGCCGCCGTCGTCCGCTTCGCCCTCCAATCCGCGGCTATAACCGTTAATCGAGGCCATGATTGCCAGGGGAAGCCCCAGCCCCACGAGAATCCGGGCCGTATTGTTCAACAGGCTTGCCCCGACGAGGTCCCCCTCTTCCAACCTTTGGCCCGTGAGGTACGCGATGAGAATGCTCAGGGCGATGATCCCGCCGACGTACCACCACCGCTTGTTCCGCTGATCCCGGACGGCTCGCACGGCGTGGCGGTTGATGGAGTGGGTCATTTCATGGGCCAGGACGGCCGAAAGCTGCGCTTCGTTCTCCACACGGGCGATCAGCCCCGAGTGGACGTAGATCTTCCCGTTGGGATAAGCGAAGGCGTTCAGGGCGGTGTCCTGAATGACCTTGAACTGGAAGGTCAGGCGCTCCG
>JASLXW010000284.1:5270-5555 GCA_030740135.1 Nitrospinota bacterium | reverse complement strand
GTCTCGGAGGCCACGTCGTCCTCGAACGGCCGGTATGGGCCCGGGTGGGTGTGGGGATCGATGACGCCGGGGAGGAGATAATTCCCGCCGCCGTCGATGGTTTTCCGCGCGGGCGGAAGGCGCGCCTCTTCGCCGATGGCCGCGATTCGGCCCTGGTCGATCGCGACGCCTGCATCCCGCAGGACGCCGGATGGCGTGACGACCTTCGCGTTCCGGATGACGGCGTCCACTTCCGGGTTGTTCGTCATGGTCCGTCCTCAAGCAAAGGTGTGGGCGTCTTTGATG
>JASLXW010000284.1:0-5260 GCA_030740135.1 Nitrospinota bacterium | reverse complement strand
CTCGTGGTACGTCGTGCAGCGGCAGATGTTCCCGGCCATGTACTCCCGGATCTCGGCTTCCGAGGGCTTGGGGTTCTCCGCGAGCAGGGCGGACGCCATCATGATCATCCCGGGTGTGCAGAAGGCGCACTGGAAGGCGTTGTGCTTCAGAAACGACTTCTGAAGCGGGTGAAGGTCGTCGTCCGGGGCGATCCCTTCGAGGGTCGTCACCTCCTTCTTGCCTTCGGCGTAGCGCGCCAGGGTGATGCAGGACGCGATGGGCTCGCCGTCCAGCAGGACCGTGCAGGCCCCGCAGGCGCCCAGGCCGCACGTCTCCTTGGTGGCCTCGAGCCCGAGGTCGTTCCGCAGGGCGTCCAGCAGGCGTCTGTGGTCTGGAACGGTGATCTCATGGGTCTTTCCGTTCACCGAAAGCCGTAGGGGACGTCCACTCATGAAAGGGGTTCTCCCGCTTTTTCGCGCAGCAGCGCCAGGATGGACTCCGGGGTCATGGGCAGGTGTTTCGGCCGGATCCCGGCGGCGTGGAAGATGGCGTTGGCGATGGCCGGGGCCGTCGCGCCGATGGAGGATTCGCCCACCCCCTTGGCCCCGAAAGGTCCGTTCCGGTGGGGGTTCTCGACCATGAACGACCGGAAACGCTCGGGCGTTTCCATGAAGGAGGGCAGGGAATAATCGAGCAGGTTGGGGTTCGTCGGCTGGCCGTTGTCGAACTTGAGCTCTTCATAGAAGGTCTGGCCGATTCCCTGGGCGGCGGCCCCGCCGATTTGCCCCAGGCAATGGGCCGGATGGATGGCCCGGCCCACGTCCACGGTGCTCACGAAATCGAGGATCTTCACCTCTCCCGTATCGGTGTCGACCTCGACCTCGGCCGCGCAGGCCCCGACGAACCAGAAGGCCGTGGTGGTGTCGGCCTGGCCCGTTTCCGGGTCGAGCTTCCCCCCCTCAGTTTTCATCACGCCGCGGCCCAGGATGTTGCCGCCCTTGGTCTTGAAGTGGCCCTGGATCAGCTCCTCGACCGTCAGGCCCCGCTCCGGGTTTCCGCGGACGGAGATCCGTCCCTCGGCGATTTCGAGGTCCTCCGCGCTCGCCTCGAGCATCTCGGCCGCAATCTCGACGAGCTGGTTGCGGGCGTCGATGGCCGCCATCCGGACGGCCGTCCCCATGTGGAAGGTGGAGCGGCTCGAGCTGGTCGTCAGGTCGTAGGGGGTCACGTCCGTATCGGGCTGGGCCCGGGAGATGACGGAGAGCGGGACGCCCATCTCCTCGGCCACGATCTGGGAGAGAAGCGTATCCGCCCCCTGGCCCATCTCGATGGTGCTCGAAAGCAGGGAGACCGTGCCGTCCTCGTTCACCTTGATGAAGGCCGAAGAGGTCGAAGGGGTGAGGGTGCTCTTGATGATGCAGGCGAGGCCCTTGCCCCGGGCCTTGCCGGGCGGGGGCGGGGCGCACGGTTTTCCCCAGCCGATGGCCTCGGCGGTCTTCTCCAGAACGGCTTTGAACCCGACGCTGTGGAGCTTCGCGCCGGTGGCGAAGATTGTCCCCTCCCCGACGACGTTCTTTTGCCGGATCTCCAGCGGGTCCATCCCCAGGGTCCGGGCGATGTCGTCCATCTGGGATTCGAAGGCCCAGGCCACCTTGGGGACGCCGAACCCCCGAAAGGCCCCGCCGGGCGGCTTGTTGGTGTAGACGCAATAGGAATCCACGTGGATGTTCGGGATCTTGTAGGGCCCCGCCGAGACGTATCCGCCGTTCTTGACGACGCGGGGGGAGATGTCGCAGTACGCCCCGATGTCCCAGTGGATGGTCACCCGGCGGGCGTGCAGGCTGCCGTCCTTCTTGACCGCCGTCCGCAGGTTCACCCAGGCCCCGTTCTTCGTCACCGTATAAAAGACCTCTTCCCGGGTCAGCTCGAGGCGCACCGCCTTCCCCGATTTTCTGGCCAGCATCGCCACGACGGGCTCGAGCTTGGGGTAGGTCTTGCCTCCGTACCCGGAGCCCAGATGGGGGACGATGATCCGGACCTTCGTCACCGGGATCTTGAACAGGTTGGAGAGGACGGATCGGACGGTGAAGGGATTCTGCGTGCCGTCCCACAGGGTCAGCTTCCCGTTGTGGTCCCAGTGGCCGATGCAGACGTGCGGCTCCATCGCCATGTGCTGGGTCGTGGGGCAGTGGTAGTCGTCCTCGAAGACCTCGTCCGCGTCGCTGAAGCCCTGGTCGACGTCGCCGCGGCGGAGCTTGAAGTGGTAGCCGACGTTCGAGTTCGGGATGCTGTTCAGCGTGGACAGGTCGCCGTAAGACTGCTTGGGCATCCGGAACTCTTCGTGGATGATGGGCGCCCCTTCCGCCGCGGCCTCCCGGGAATCGAGGACGGCGGGCAGCTCCTCGTACTCCACGTCGATCAGCTCCAGGGCCTCCTCGGCGGTCTCCACGTCGTCGGCCGCCACGGCGGCCACAACGTCCCCGACGAAGCGCACCTTGTCGATGGCGACGATGGACTGATCGAGCAGGGCCACGCCGTAGTAGGGGTCGAGATCCTCGCGGCTCTTGATGTCGTCCCGCGTGAGGACGGCGGCGACCCCGGGCAGCCGCTCGGCGCGGGAGGCGTCCACCTTCAGCAGCCGGGCGTGGGGCAGGCGGCTTCGCAGGACCTTGGCGTGGATCATCCCGGGCGTCTTGACGTTGATGGAGTAGGGCGAGAGACCCCGCACCTTCTCGACGCCGTCCAGCCGGGTCGGGGAGGCGCCCACGACCGTGAAGGGCTTCGATTCGGTTGCCACTATCCGTCTCCTTGCTTCGCGGGCCAGACCCGCTCCAGGGCGCGGCGGACGTAGACCTTCGTCAGGTCCTTCTTGTACCAGGCCGAGGCCCGGCCGTCGTCCATCGGCTCGACGCGGGAGGCGACGTATTCTCCTATTTCCCGGAAGAGGGCGTCCGCGCCCGATTTTCCGCGGGCCAATTCCGCGACGCCCGGGATCTCCCGGATCCTGGATTCCACCGACCCCATGACGATCCGGAGGTCGGCCGCTTCCCCGTTCTCGCCCCCCGCCCCGCCCCGGGCGAATGCGGCGACCCCGAGGGCCGGCCAGTCCGTCGAGGTGGCGGTCGTATGCTTGAGGTAGGCCGCCCGGAGGTCTCGCGGCGCGTCGGGGATGATCACCTCGAGGGCCAGCTCCCCGGGCTTGAGGGCGGTTTCCAGGTAGTCGACGAAAAACGCCTCCATCGGGATGGTTCGCTCGTTGGACGGGCTCCCGGGCCCGGCGCAGCGCAGGGCCGCCCCGAGACCGACCAGGACCGGGGCCGCGTCGGAATGGGGATCTCCGTGGCAGATCTCGCCGCCGAGGGTCCCCATGTTGCGGATGCGCACGTTTCCGACGAGATGCTCGGTCTCCGCGAACACGGGACACCGCTCCCTCACGAGGGGGGCGTTCTCGATGGTCCGGTGCGTCACCAGGCAGCCGATTCGCAGACCTGTTCCCTCTTCGTAAGTGACGCGTCGCAGCTCATCGAGTTTTCGCAGGCTGATGATTCGTTTGGGCCGGGCGATGCCCTGCTTGATGAGGATCATCAGGGCGACGCCGCCCGCCATGACGGGGACGTCCTCGCCCTCCCGCGCCATCACGTCCAGCGCCTCTTCCAGACCCTCCGGTTCAATCATCTCGAATCGACTCATTTGCTCCTCGGGTTTCAGGGTGCTCTCAGGAACGGTCCGGACCGGGACGGGTCGGCCGCCTTTTGAAGTTCTTCTTCAGGGAGACGGCCCTTCCCCGTCGGAGCACTGCCGGCGGGAATTCCGGCGGTCGCCTCCCCGCCATGGACCATATGGACCATAAGGAACCTTGTCCTCCTGCTCGGCTTGACGCAGATTCTAGGGGAGGCGGCCTGTTGTGTCAACATCAGCCTCGCGAATGTGCACAATGCCGGGTCTTCAGAAAGAGCCGCACCCAAAATATCTTACAAAGGATAAGGAAGGTTAGGCCCTGTTTTTTGGCGAGAAATTCAGCTTGAGGTCCTACTCATTGATGGACCGGCGGGTTTCCCCTCTCCCTCCCCCATGAGGGCCATGACCTGTGCGCGGGAGAGGCCGCCCGCTTCCTTGCGAGCCCCCTTGTAGCTGTTCCATGCCGGGCGGTCCCGCGCTGGCTCGGGGGGGTGGTACGTGCAGTAAGGCCCGCTGGCAAGGTAGTCGCCCGTGACGCCGTAGGCCCGCGCGCGGGACCCGCCGCAGACATCCGCGTAGTCGCAGTCGCGGCATTTCCCCTTCAGCGCGGAGGGCCGGCGGAGGTCTTTGAGAACCTTCGATTCCCGGTAGATCTCGACGATGCCGCGCTTCCGCCCGTTCCCCGCGGAAAAGGGGAGGAAGCCGCTTGGGAAGACCTCTCCCGTGTGGCTGATGAATACGAAGCCGTTTCCGTCATTGACGCCTTTCGACGCCCGGCCGATGCCCAGGGCGAACCCGTTTGAAAGGGGGTCGGGAGGGGGGCCGATCGGCAAGGGCGTTTCCTCCGCGCTTCCGTGAATCCGCCGTGCGCGCTCATGCGCGGCCCTTTGAGGACGACCCGGCGGTAGTGCTGCGCCGCCGTGGTCTTGATGTCATAGGGCATTTCCCGGCCCATGTCATAGAGCAGATGGAACAACTCCTCGTGCATGGCGGGACTCGCCATGTCGTGCTTGAGCCCCCGGCCGACCGGGACCAGAAAGAAGACGCTCCAGAGGCGAATCCCCTCAGCGCGGAGCATCTCGCCGATCTCGCGGATGTGGTGCTGGTTGAAGCGCGTGACAGTGGTGTTGACTTGCACCTCGAGGCCGACCTCCCGGGCCCACCGGATGCAGCGCATTGTCCAGGCGAAGCTTCCGGCCACGCCGCGAAAGCCGTCATGGGTCTCTCGGTTGTGGCCGTCCAGGCTGACGGCGAGACGGGAAAGCCCCTCATCCTTCATCCGTCGGACCATGGCCTTGCGGACGAGCTTGGTGCCCGAGGGCGTCATCGTCATCCGAAGGCCGATCTCCGTTCCGTGACGGATGACATCGTAAATGTCCGGCCGGTAGAGGGGATCGCCTCCGGTGAGGACGAACAGGATGCGGCCGAATCTCCTGACCTCGTTCAGGAGGGCCATGCCCTGTTCAGTCGACAGCTCGCACGGGTCCCGCCAGGGACGCGCCTCGGCCCGGCAGTGACGACAGGCGAGGTCGCAGGCCTGGGTGACTTCCCAAATGACGATGAAGGGGGAGCGGCCGAAATCGAGATTCCGAATGTCCGGTT
>JASLXW010000283.1 GCA_030740135.1 Nitrospinota bacterium | reverse complement strand
TGGATGCGCTCCTCGCTTTGCGTCAGGGCCAGGCGGAAGAAACCCTCGCCGTTCACGCCGAAACCGTTCCCCGGGGTCACGACCACGCCGGTCTCCCGCAACAGGTGGGTGGTGAACTCCATCGAGGTGTATTTCTCCAGAACGGGAACCCACACATAGAAGGTCGCCGACGGCTGGTTGGGCTCCAGCCCCAAGCCGCGCAGCCCCTCGACCATGACGTCCCGCCTGCGCTCATAGACCGACCGCATCTCATCGACACACGACTGATCGCCCGTCAACGCGGCGACGGCGGCCTCCTGCACGGCCTGGAAGGCCCCGGAATCCACGTTGGTCTTCACCGCGCCGAGACCGGAGAGAACGTCCGCGTTGCCCACGACGAACCCGATCCTCCATCCCGTCATGTTGTACGTCTTCGAGACGCTGTGAAACTCCACGGCCACGTCCTTGGCGCCGGGGGTCTGCAGGATGCTGGGCGTCTTCACGCCGTCGAAATACATCTCCGAGTAGGCCGCGTCGTGGACCAGGACGACATCGTACTCGCGGGCGAACTCCACGGCCTGGGCGAAAAAGGCTTCGGTCGCCACCGCGGCCGTGGGGTTGTTGGGATAGTTCAGAAACAGCAGTTGGGTCCTTTTCAGGACGCCGCGCTTGAGGTCTTCCAGATCCGGCAGGAAATCATTCTCCGGGAGGAGCGGCATCGCGACCACTTCGCCGCCCGCAAAGGCGGCCCCGGCCTCGTAAACCGGATAGGCGGGGTCCGGAATGACGGCGACATCGCCCGGATTGATGAACGCCAACGAGATGTGGGCGAGGCCTTCCTTCGACCCGATGAGGGAGAGGACTTCGCGCTCCGGATCCAGGTCCACGTCGAAGCGCCCCTTGTACCAGTCCGCCACCGCCTGACGGAACGGCGGCATCCCTTTATAGGAAGGATACTGGTGGTTCACCGGGTTCCGGCCCCCCGCTTCCAGCGCCTCGATGATGTGGGGGGGGGTGGGCAGATCAGGGTCCCCGATCCCGAAGCTGATGATGTCCAGCCCCGTCTTTCCGGCCTCGGTCTTCATCCGATCCAACTCGGCGAAAAGGTAGGGCGGAAGCCGTTTCAGTCTATCCGCGCGTTCCAGTGTCATCGTACCGTCCATTCCAGTGTGAGCCGGACAACGTGCCCGGGGTCTTGAAGAATGCCTTCGAAACCTGGGTTCTTCCCTGGCTCCACCGCCGCCATTCGCGCGACCCCGCCGGGCGCGGACGCACCGCACGCCTTGCCCGGCCGGCCACCGAGACTCCAAACGGTCATTCCCAGGAAAAGAAATCAACTGGATCAATGTTAGCCCAAGGCCTAAAGGTCCGCAACCGGCATTCAAGGAAGGGCGGGAGAGATTATGCCGCGGGGGGAAACATGAAAAGAGGCCGACTATCGCAGCAGACCTCGCAGACGGCGCTTCCGATGTCCGCCTTTCGGGGCGGGTATTCCTTTCCGGCGGCGGCTTTCAGCCCCAGTCCAGCAGGCTTCCCCTGTCCAACCGCTCCGCCTCCCTCAAAACATGAAAACCCGTGACGATGTCCTGGATGGCGACTCCCAGGCTCTTGAACAGGGTGATTTCTTCCGGGTCCCGACGTCCCGGGCGCTCCCCGAGCACGACCTGTCCGATCTCGTCCCGCAAATGTCCCTCCACGACGACCCCTTCCTTGATCGGGAGATAAATATCCCGGGCATAGGCAAGGCATCCTTCGCGGCTGTCCATCAGGACGCGGGCCCGGCGGACCGTCTCGCTGTCCAGCTCTCGTCCGTTTACGTTGCCGACGGAGTTGATGTGAGTTCCGGGCCGGGGGTCGCGGCCGTCGAAGACCGGCTCCTTTGCGTTGGTCGCCGCCACAACGATGTCGGCCTCCCGGACGGCCTTGTTCCTGTCCTTCGTCAACTCGATATCTCGCGGGATTCGCCCCCCCAGGGCCTTCATGTCCTCGACAAATCGTTTCGCGCGCAATTCCGACCGGGCGACCACCCACACCTTTTCGATGTCCCGGACGTGGCACACCGCCTCCAGGCAAGGCCCCGCCGTATCGCCCGCGCCGAAGACCGTCACGACGCTGGAATCTTCCCGGGCAAGGAGTCGGGTGGACAAGCCGGCGCAAGCCCCGGTCCGGTGGTCCGTCAGAGACGCCCCTTCCAGAAATGCCCTCGGCTGACCGGTCTCCCCGTCCATCAGGAGAAGCGCCGACATCCGGGCGGGAAGGCCCTTTTCCAAGTTTTCCGGAAAGCGGCCCGTGAACTTCATCCCGAACCCTCCCGCATTCTCCAGAACGGCCGGCATGAAAAGCATGTGGGCCTTCGGCCGCTCCGTGAGCAGAAGCGTTTTGACGGGCATGTCGATCCGGTTCGAGGACAAAAGCGCGAACGCCTCCCCTTGGATGGGAATCGTCTCGTCCCACCTCAAGAGATCTTCAACCTCCCGGCCGGAGAGGAACCGAATCTGGCTCATTGCGATGAAATCCCGTCAGGCATAAGTTCCCCGGATAGCAGACACAAACCACACTGCCCGCCCGTCCAACTTCATCTTCTCATCAACCGTTCGTTGCAAGGGGTGGCGGTGGAGTCGAATTTCAATCGGGGTCCACCCAATCGCGAAAGCGGTGTAACGCGGAGGCGCGGGTCCGTTGACCCTCAGCCTCCTCGCTAATCCCCGCGGGTCTTGATGACGTAAAGCTCGCGCGAGGCCGTGGAAATGACGTCGGGTCCGCCTTCGGTGATGATCACGGTCTGCTCGTCACCGAACTTCTCTCGATCCGTGAGATAAGCCTCCACGGAGAAGTACATCCCCGCCTCCAGGGGCTCGTCGTTGTCCATCTGGAGAAAGGGCCGCTCGCTCCCGTTCAGGCCCACGCCGTGACCGATGGGGGCGTAAGGCGCCCGTTCGTAGACCGAGCGCTTTTCGTCCGGAACGCCCAGATCGCGGTAAGCGGCGACGGTCTCCTTCAAGACATCGGACACCCGTACGCCGGGCTTCATCGCCGCGACGGTGCGATCCACGACCTCCCGCACGATCCGGTGGTTCTCCAGCGCCCGGCCGTCGGGCGTTCCCACGACACCCATCCGGTTGTACTCGTTCCAGTAGCCCCGATGGACACAGCCGGCGTCCATGAAGATCAAGTCGCCGCGGCGGAGGGGTTTCTTCGTCGGGGGGAGAAATTTGAGCCTCCAGTCCCCGCCCGTGGTGATGACGATGTTCTGGTACAGGGGCGGACGAAAGGCCCCGCCGCCAACGATGAGGTGGACGAGGCGCCGGCTCACCTCCTCCTCGGTCATCCCTTCCTCCAGGGACCGGAAACAGGCCTCGATGGCGCCGCTGAAAATCCGGGCCGACTCCTTGATTCGCTCGATCTCACGAGGCGACTTGATGGCCCGCATCCCAAGCAGCAGGGAGGAGGCATCCACGAAAGCGGCCCGGGGAAGGGAATCCCGCAATGCCTCGAATGTCAACTGGGGCATCATCAGCCGCTGATCCAGTCCCAACTCCGCCCCGATCCGCCCCTCGCCAAGGCCGGCGTCCACAACGGCCTGCCGGACGACCTCCAGGGGCAGAGGCTCATGGTACACCCGGATGTCATCGATCCAGGTGGACCTCGGGGCGTCCCCCGCGCTTAGGGAAACCGCAACGAGGACGGGATCACCCTCCCGCGGCAGCAGGAAGATGTGCGGACGGGAATGGTTCTGCTGATAGTCCCGCGGCAGGTGGCCGGTGAAGTAGCGGTAGTTCATGGCCGAGCAGAAATCCCCCGTGACCATGAGACCGTCCAGGCCCTGCTCAGCCATCAGGTCCCGCGCGCGTCCCCAGCGAAGGTCGTATTCCTCCCTCGGGAAATCGTGGAAATCGATTCTGTATTCAGGGGCAATGCGTTCCTGCATCAGTTTTCCTTCAGGAAGAAGGTCTACTCCGGCGGCCCGGACAGAAACCGGCGTGAGAATTGAAATCCCGTACCCCACGGAACTCAGCCTCTACAGGGAGACCGGAGAAAGGGGGCCTCGTCGGCTCAACGCCCGCCTTCGCCGACGCGCCGGAGGTCTCTCATGGACCCGTGGAACTTGGCCCCCCCCCCTGCGGGCCTCGAGGGCGGCCGCGGACTCCGATGTGTCCAGACGGCCCAGGACGCGCTCGGCGGTCTCTTGGGCCTCCGCGCGAACCGCGCCGCCGTCCACCCGGACGAGCTTGCCCTCCCGCACGGCCGGCCGGCCGTCCACGATGACGGTCTCGACGTCGGCGGCCGCGGCCGACCAGACGATGAGCGCCATCAGGTTATCGTGCGTCCCGCGGACCCTGGGCGTCAGGTGGAGGCGCCTCGCGTCCAGCACGGTCACATCGGCCTTCAGGCCCGGGGCAAGCCTTCCGGCGTCGATCCCCAGGGCGCGCGCCCCGTGAATCGTCGCCATCTCCAGGGCCTTCCCGGTGGAAAGGGCGGCCGCGTCCCCGTCCACGAACCTGTGAAGCGTCAGGGCATGGCGCATCGTCTCGAAGGGGTCCAGCCGGTAGGCCGAAAGCATGCCGTCCGTGCCGAGGGCCACCGTGACACCGGCTTCAAGGAGCGAAGGCACGGGCGAAGCCCCGTTCGCGAATCTCAGGTTGCTGATGGGGTTATGGACAGCGTGGCTGCCGGTCCGGACGAACAGGTCGATGTCCTCCCGGTCGAAGCAGACGCAATGCGCCGCGACGAAGTCGGGGCCGAGGAGACCCAGATCGTGAAGGGCCCGGGGGGGGCCGCTTCCCCCACCGCTCGACGCCGTAGGCCACCTCCCCCCGGTGTTCACAGAGGTGGCCGTGGATGCGCCGGCCCGTGGTCTCGGCCTCCTGCCGCAAGGCCCGGAGCAACCGGTCGCTCGAGCCCGACAGGTTGTCGTAGCCCAGCCAGGATTGAACCCGTCCATCCGCGGAGGTCCCGCAATCCCGGATCAGGGCGAGGTTGTCCTCGAAGGTGTCGCTCGTGCCGGCGAAATCGGCGTTGTCGGCCGCGTGCAGAGCGATGCACGCGCGAATGCCCACCTCGACCGTCCCCCGGAAGCACCCCTGGGGCTTGACCGGCATGGCCAGCGCCGAAGTGTAGCCCGCCAAGAGACATTCGCCGAAAGCCAGGCTCGCGCCGATGCGGGAATCTTCGTCATCGATCAGGCGGCTCACGCCGTCGGCGTACCGCACGTGCCACTCGGGAACCGGAAGGCCGTCGCCCAGGGCGCGGGCGGGCCGGGTGTGGACGTGCGCGCTCACCAGCCCCGGCAGGACAATCCGCCCGCGTCCATCAAAAACCTCGTCGGCGTCCGGGTCGCGGCCGGGGTCCGGCATCACTTCTCGGATTCGGTCGTCCTCCAGGACGAGGAGGCCTTCGTCGATGACCCCGATCTCCGGGTCCATCGTCACAAGCGTCGCCCCCCGGATGGCCAGGGAACGGACCATGGCCCCCCCCCCCCGGGCCTCGGTGTTGCGCACTGCGGCGGGGGGCGTTGCCCGCAGTCCGGCGACGGTGCCCGCGCCGTCAGTCCCGCGGGGCCGAGCGCAACCCCCGGTCTCGGCCGGG
>JASLXW010000282.1:2438-5576 GCA_030740135.1 Nitrospinota bacterium | reverse complement strand
CACCGCGCGGACGTACGGCCTCTTTCCCCGCAAGGGGATCCTCCGGGTCGGGGCGGACGCCGACCTCATGGTCCTCGACCTAAATAAGAAGGTGCGCGTTACGGCGAAAATGCTGAACTCCCACGCCGACTACTCGCCATACGAGGGGTTCGTCAGCCGGGGATGGCCGGTCGTCACGATCGCGGGCGGAGAGATCGTTCAGGAGGGCGGGAAACTTCGCAAGACCAAGCGGCGGGGGCGATACCTCCGGCGGTTCCCGGAGCACATGCCGGAGACCCAGCGGCGAAGTGGAGCACAGGCCGGGCGGAGGAGAAGCACAAAGCCGTGAGCCACGTCGAGGTCGAAATCAGCGGGCGCGTCGCGTACGTCACCCTCAACCGCCCGGAGGTCTTGAACGCGTACAACCGGGAGATGGTGGCCCAGCTCATCGAGGCCTTCCGCCGGCTTTCCGGCGAAGACGACGTCTGGGCGGCGGTCCTGCGAAGCGCGGGCAGGCGGGCATTCTCCGTGGGGGCCGACCTCAAAGAGCGCAAGACCCTCCCGATGAAAGAGGTCCGGCGCCTCCGCGCCACGCTGGAAGAGGCCCACGACCTCGTCACCTTTTTCCCCAAGCCGATCATCGCGGCGGTGAGGGGATACGCCCTGGGCGGCGGGCTGGAGTTCGCTCTCAACTGCGACTTCATCATCGCGTCGGAGGACGCCGTCCTCGGCCTGACGGAGACAGCGCTGGGCATCATCCCCGGCGGGGGGGGCACCCAGCTTCTACCGAGACGGATCGGGCGCGCCAAGGCCAAGGAGCTGATCTTCACCGCCCGGCGGATCGACGCAGCCGAGGCCGAACGCCTGGGTCTGGTCGCGCGCGTCGTCCCCGCCGACACGCTGGACGGGGAGACCGAGAAGACCGTCCGGGCCATCGTCGCCAACGCCCCCATCGCCCTGCGGCAGGCCAAACGGGCCATCGACCACGGCGTCGAGATGGACCTGCCGGGCGGACTGAAGCTGGAGCGGGAAGCCTATGACGCGACCTTATCCACCGAAGACCGGAACGAGGGCCTCCGCGCCTTCGCGGAAAAGCGCGCGCCGAGGTTTCAGGGAAAATGAGTTAAGATGAAACACCACGCTGAGACCCGCGTGTTTCAAAGAAGAGAAGCATGATCCCGTCATCTTTCTGAAGGGTCTGCGGCCCTTGCGAAGGTTCTCGTGGTCCTGACGGTTCACGGCGAGATTCTTCGCTTCCCTCAGAATGAGAACATTCCCAGGAGACCCGAGTTGATTCAGGAACTTCCCGCTGAAGTCATGGTCCGGGAGGTCGGACCCCGGGACGGTCTTCAGGCGGAGGACCGCTGGGTCGACACCGCCGACAAGATCAAGCTGATCGACCTCCTCTCAAAATCCGGCCTGAAGCGCATCGAGGCCACGTCCTTCGTCCATCCCAAGGCCATCCCTCAGCTTCGGGACGCGGCGGAGACCATGGGCGGGATTGAGCGCGCCCCGGGGGTCCGGTACGAGGCCATCGTCCCCAACGTGAAGGGGGCCGAGCGCGCCGTCGAGGCCGGCATGGACGGGATCGGCATCTTCATCTCCGCCACCGAGACCCACAACCGGTCGAACGTGCGCATGTCCGTCGCCGAATCGCTGAAGCACATCCGGGGGATCGTGGAAACCGCCGCCGCGGCCGAAATCGCCGTCAAGGGATCGGTCGTCGTGGCCTTCGGGTGTCCCTATGAAGGGGATGTCTCGTCGGAGCGGATATTCCGCGTCATCCGGGGTTATCGGGAGCTGGGCATCCGGGACATCCTCCTGGGAGACACGACCGGGATGGGCAACCCGGCGCAGGTCCACCGGACCGTCCGGGCCATCCTCGAAGAGTTTCCCGAGGTTGCCCTGACCCTGCATTTCCACGACACGCGCGGAACCGGTCTGGCCAACGTCCTGGCGGGGTTGGAAGCGGGGGTCCTGAGCTACGACGCCTCCATCGGCGGCCTGGGGGGCTGTCCCTACGCGCCGGGGGCGACCGGAAACATCGCCACCGAGGACTTGGTCTACATGCTCGAGGAGATGGGCGTCCGAACGGGCGTGGACCTGGACGCCCTGCTCGATTGCGCCCGCTTCGCCGCCACATTGGTGGACCACGACCTCCCCGGCCACGTCCTTAAAGCGGGCAAGCGGACCCGGCCGGCGCCCCGGCCATGAACACGGAATCCGGCGGCCGCCATTGAATCAGTCCTCTTCTTTACGCGCTCATTGCGGCCCTGGCGTATGCGCTCAACAACTTCTTCTCGCGCCTCGGCCTCCCGGAATCGTCTCCCTCCGTCGCCGTCGCGGTTATCGCGACAACCAACGCCCTCTTCCTTTGGAGCCTGGCCCTGTTGTTTTCGCCCATCCGGCCAATCTTTTCGGTCCACGTCTGGCCCTTTGTCCTGGCGGGCGCCTTCGCACCCTGTCTGGCCAGGAATTTTCTGATGATTGGATATCGGCGCATGGGGATGGCCCGATCGGACGTGATCGCGGGTTCGATGCCCTTCTTCGCGCTCATCCTCGCCGTTGTCCTGATCGGCGAAAGGCCCTCGACGCGGGCGATTCTGGGTACGCTCGGCATCGTCTCCGGGATTGCGCTTTTGAGCTACAAGCGGGAGGAGGGAAAGACTTACGCGCGCTGGTCGATCCTCTTTCCCCTGGGGGCGGCCTTATTCTTCGCGGCCCGGGACGTCACCAGCAAGTTCGGACTCCAGCTCATCCCGTTCCCCATGGCGGCCGCGGGCCTGGTTCTCAACTTCCCCTACCTGTTCCCGAAGGTCAGGAGGCGGGTCATCCTGCCCAAGAGAAGTTTTTGGCTCTTTTGCCTGGCGGGGGTTTTGCTGTCAATGGCCTACCTGTCCGGTTTCATGGCGCTGAAGGGAGGGCTGGTGAGCCGGGTGGCCCCGCTGGTCGGCACGTTTCCGCTCTTCTCGGTGGCGTTGAGCTTCTTCTTTCTCCAATCGACAGAGAATGTCACCTGGAAAGTGGGCGTGGGCGGAATCCTCGTCGTCGCGGGCGTTTCGTTCATTTGGATGAGCTGAGCGTCCACCCGGTCGATCCGGTGAACGCATCTTTCTTTTCCACCGGTCCAGTCGGCCCCGCGGGATTCGGTGAG
Organism: Nitrospinota bacterium; assembly: GCA_030740135.1. The sequence continues at coordinate 2,443 of JASLXW010000282.1, read as the reverse complement.
CGTGT
>JASLXW010000282.1:0-2429 GCA_030740135.1 Nitrospinota bacterium | reverse complement strand
CATCCCTGAAAGGCGGAACTTTTGAAATTCGGAATCACGTACAGCATCCAATCCCTCACCGGCGAGTGGACGCGGATCTGTCGGGACGTGCTCGACCAGATTGAGCGGGCCGACGCCCTCGGGATCGATTACGCCCTCGTCAGCGAGCACCATTTGGTCGAAGAAAACGGGTACTTTCCATCCCCCCTGACGGTGCTTGCCGCCTTTGCGGCCCGGACCGAGCGCATCCGTCTGGCGACGGGCATCCTTCTTCTCCCCCTCCACCACCCCATGGCCATCGCGGAGATGGTCGCCGTCATTGACAACCTGTCCGCCGGGCGCGTCACGCTCGGGGTGGGGATGGGGTACCGTCCGGAGGAGTTCGCGGCCTTCAACGTCCCCATCAAAGAGCGCGGGGGGCGGATGGAGGAATCCCTCCGTCTCCTCGACCTCTTGCTCCGCGAGCGGGACGTTCATTCCGAAGGACCGCATTTCCCGATGGAGGGCGTGACGCTGATGCCCCGGCCGGTCCAGACGCCCCGGCCGCCGCTTTGGACCGCGGCCAAGGTCCCCAACGCCATCCGCCGGGCCGCGCGGCTTTCCGACGGCTGGTACATCGACCCGGTGACCGCCTTCGGGATCATCCTCAAGCGGGCGCCGATCTTCCGCGAGGCTTGGAAGGCGGCGGGCAAGGAGGACGCGCCGCCGGACATCATTCTCCGGCGGGAGGCCTTCGTGGCCGAGACCGACGAGGAAGCCTGGGAAGCGGCGCGGGAAGGGGTCCTCTACCTGTACGGTGAGTACCTGAATTGGGGGCACCTCACCGACGACGACGGGAGGCCCATCCAGCCGGGTGCGGGCGCGCTCGACGTTTTGCGCGACCGGTTCCTCATCGGCTCGCCGGAGACCGTGGCGCGCCGCATCCGGGAGTGCGAGGAAGCCCTCGGCAACACCCACCTCGTTGTCCGGATGCAGTTTCCGGGAACCGATCCCGAACGCGTGATGGAATCGATCCGCCTCCTCGCCGAGGAGGTCGCTCCGAAATTCCGCAACGAAGGGAAACCCTCATCATGAAAGTGGACACGCACTGCCATTTTTTTTCCAAGGAGTACCTGGAGCGCGCGCCCGCCTTCTCGACGGCGCGTCCGGAAAGGGACCCCTTCTGGCGGGATCACATGCAAAACCGCCTCCTTCCCGATGCGACCATGTGGTCCCTGGAGGGCCGGGTCGAGAAGATAGACGAGGAGGGCGTGGATTTCCAGGTCCTCTCCATGGTGGGGCCGATGGTCTATTTCGACGACGCCGGGGCGGCCGTCGAGATGGCCCGGATCTCCAACGACGGCATCGCCGAGGCGTGTTACAGCCGTCCGGACCGCTTCGGCGGCCTGGCTTGTCTGCCGCTGACCGCCGGGGCCGACGCCTCCCTGGCGGAGCTTCGACGCTGTGTGGAAGAGAACGGTCACTGGGGGATCGCCGTGGGGGCCAACGTCGCCGGGCGCCCCCTCGACGACGAGGCATTCCACCCGGTCTACGAAGAGCTGAACCGGCTTGGGCTTCCCGTCCTCATCCACCCGATGGTGCCCGAGGGGGCGGAGATGCTCGGGGACTTCTTCCTGATCTCGGCCGTGGGATTCATGTTCGACACCACCGCCGCCGTGGCGCGGCTGCTCTTCAAGGGAATTCTGGAGCGGTATCCGGACATCAAGTTCATCGCCCCGCACATGGGGGCGGCGGTCCCCTACCTGGCCGGACGGTGGGAGTCGGCCTTCGCGCGGGGCGGCCCGTACACGGCCTTGCCCCATCCGCCGACCCACTACCTGAAGCGGCTCTACTACGACTGCCTGGGCTTCCAGGCGCCTTCTCTGCGGTGCGCCGAGGAGGTCATCGGCTGCGACCGCTTTCTGTTCGGCACCGACTACCCCTTTCACAAGAGCATGACGCCGGCCATCGACGTCGTCGAGGGGATGGACTGGACGCCGGAGGTCAAGGAGGACGTCTTTCACCGGACAGCGAGAGAGCTCTTTCCCAAGCTCCCGGAGTCCGGGGCGTAGCGGTTTTACTAAGGGGGGGGTCACTTTATAGTTGACATGTCATTCCGAGCGCAACGAGGAATCTCGCATTGTTGTTGTACCGATTGTCGGATCACCCTACGGGAAGGGCCACGGCGAGACCCTCGGGTCGGTGGACCCTTCGCTGCGACGCGTCTTCCGGCCTGCCTTTCCGGACGTTGTTCGCCCGTCGCTCAGGGTGAGAAAGATGTCAAATATTTATCGCTCCCCGTAATATTTCGAAAGAAGGCGTATTCCTTTTGGATGGGGGTCCAGCCTGGATTTCTCACGAAGAGAATTTTCAACTTTGGGATGGGCCGGTGAACGGGTGGACTTACCCCGGTTTCGTGGAGAGTTTGGGGCTTGGGTTTTTAGGCGGATTCTTGTCGTTTCCTTTCGTAG